>DASCOC010000274.1:0-2684 GCA_036011805.1 Rhodospirillales bacterium | reverse complement strand
CCAAAACCGGCAGCACCACTTGGCTGAATTCCAGACACAGGAAGCGGCCGCCGGGCTTGAGGACGCGCCGGGCCTCGCTGAGGGCTTGGTCGATATGGGTGACGTTGCGGATACAAAAAGCGGTGGTGTAGGCGTCCTGGGAAGCGTCGGCCACCGGTAGGTTTTCGGCGTCGCCCTGGGCCCACTCGATGCTGTCGAGAATACCTCTGTCCGTAGCCCGGTCGCGGCCTTGCTTTAGCATTTCATCATTGACGTCAATGACGGTGACGCTGGCCCCGCCGCGTTCGAGAAAACGAAAGGCGATATCGCCGGTGCCGCCACCCACGTCGAGAAGCCGCATGCCTGGCCTCGGCGCCAGCCAGTCCATCATCGCCTTTTTCCAAATCCGGTGAACACCGAGGCTCATCAAGTCGTTCATCAGGTCGTATTTGGGCGCGACGGAATCAAAGACATCACGCACCAGGGATGATTTTTTGTCATCGGGCACGCTCTGATAACCGAAATGGGTCATCCCCGGTTTATCTTCCGAAGGGGGATTTTGGTTTTTGGACATGGCCGGCAACATACCCTAAGCTTTCCCCGGATGCCACTGTCCCGGAAGGGTTAAAGCTGTAACCCGAATAAATTTGGGCCCCGGCAATCAATCCTGTAGCGGTCTTTTTAAAACCTTTACTTTAGGGTCTTTCCATATGCCTGAACTTCCCGAAGTCGAAACCGTGCGCCGGGGCTTGGCCGAGGTTCTCGAAGGCCGACGCTTAACCCAAGTGCAGGCGATGAGGCCGGATCTGCGTTTTCCGTTGCCGGAGAATTTCGAGGCCCGGCTTTCCGGGCGGCGGGTGGAAACCCTGGCGCGGCGCGGCAAGTTCCTATTGATCCATCTGCAGGAACGACTGACGCTGATTGCCCACTTGGGCATGTCGGGGCGGTTTCGAATATTCAAGGCGCCGGCGCCGCCGTTGGAGCGTCATGACCACGTTATTTTCGAGACCGATGGCGGGATTTGCGTGCGCTTCAACGACCCCCGGCGTTTCGGATTCATGGATTTGGCCGACACCGACACCTTGGCCGGTCATAAAATGCTGAAAAACATGGGCCCCGAACCCTTGGCCAATGACTTTAACGGGCCGGTGCTGGCCGCCGCGCTGAAGGGCCGCAAGTCACCGATTAAGGCGGCGTTGCTGGATCAATCGGTGATTGCCGGCATGGGCAATATTTATGTCTCGGAGGCGCTGTACAGGGCCGGGCTGTCGCCGAAGCGTAAATCCGGGACCGTGCAGGGCGGCCGCGCCGAGAACCTGGCCCGCGCCATCAAAGATGTCTTGAATGAGGCCATCGCCGCCGGTGGCTCATCGCTCAGGGACCATCGCCAGCCTTCGGGTGAGTTAGGTTATTTTCAACATTCTTTCGCCGTCTACGGCCGTACCGGCCAGCCATGTCCCGATTGCGACTGCGATCCGGCCCGAACCGGGGCGATCCGCCGGATTACGCAATCGGGACGCTCGACATTTTATTGTGCAGCCAAGCAGCGCTGAGTTATAAGCAGGTTATGAAACAGGCTCTTAGGACGTTTTTCGCCGCCGTCGTTGCCATCGGCCTGTTGGGCGGCGCGGTCGTTATTTCCGCCGCTATTTCCGCCGGGCCTTCCCCGGCCCAAGAGGCGGGCCAGTTCATCAAGGATATCGAGGATTTGCCGTTGATGCCGGGGCTGGAGGAGGAAGTCGGGTCCGGGACGGCCTTCGATACCGCCCAGGGCCGCCTTGTCGTGGCCTACGCCACCGGGCATGTCAGCGAAGGCGGGGTCATGGCTTTTTATGAAAAGACTTTGCCGCAATTGGGTTGGCGGCAGGTGGACATTGGTGTTTTTCAACGGGAAAATGAAATCCTGAAACTGGAATTTCCAGGCGGTCCCGGCGCCGCGCCACCGTTAACGGTCGGCTTTCGGCTGATGCCGGCGGTTCCTTAACCGGAGGCAGAAAATTTTGCCCGTTCCGCCTTTTGGCCCCGGCAAAATTAATGCGGGTATTAATGTATGCAAACGGGGTCTTGACGGCCTAGGCCTACCCCTTTATAAGCCGGTCTTCTGTTTTAGAGGTCCAAGTAAACAAAAGGTTTTTTAGATATGGCGCATAGCCTTTCAGCGAAGAAGCGGATTCGTCGAACCGCTCGTCAGACCGAGGTCAACACGCGACGTCTCAGCGCCGTGCGCACCTATATCCGCAAGGTCGAAGAAGCGATCCTGGCGGGCAACAAAGCCGAAGCCGAAGCCGCCCTTCGTGCCGCCGAACCGCAAATGGTACGCGGCGCCCAAAAAGGCATCGCCCGGCGCAACACCACGTCCCGTAAGATTTCCAGGCTTTCCAAAAGAATCAAGGGGATGGCCGCGTAAGTACCGCCCTCGATCGTTGCCGCTACAGACAAGCCGCGCGCCCGATGGGTTCGCGGCTTTTTTCGTGCGCGGGGGAGTCGGATTCCTCCACCCGAATTTTGTCAAGAAAATTATTTTTGATTTTTTCGTGCGTTCTCTTTTCGATCACGTTGCCAGGGTCATTCACTGGCCCTAATATTCAGCCATCAACAACGGGCCGATTTTGTGTCCCAATAAAACAGTTAACGTGAATTCGCTTCTCCGATATTTGAAAAAATTTTATTAACATTTTACATAAATAAGTAAAACCAAGTAAAAC
>DASCOC010000273.1:0-5079 GCA_036011805.1 Rhodospirillales bacterium | reverse complement strand
GGAACAACGTGGCGTCGGTAAGGCCGCCGTTGGATTGCATGAACTGAAGCCGGGTACCGGTTCCCCCGGTTTCCAGATCGCCGGATACGCGGTCGACATAGCGGCGCAGGATCGGCGACAGGTAGGCATCGACAACCGTGGTGTCGCCGCGGGGCACCATCTTCATCATCGGGCTGACCCGGTTGGAAACGGATACCTGGGTGAAGCCGATTTGGCGGGCAATGTCGGCGACCAGGTCTTCGTGCGCCGGATACCGGTAGCCGTGCATGAAGACGATGGCGGCAGAACGGATACCGGCCTCAAAAGCGGCGCCGAGCTGGCCCGTGACCGTGTCCGGGTCCGGCGCCGCCAGAATATCGCCGTGGGCGCCCATGCGTTCGTCGATTTCGACCACTTGTTCATAAAGCATTTCTGGCAATTTGATATGGCGGTCGAATAATTTCGGCCGGTTCTGATAGCCGATCCGGAGCGCATCGGCGAAGCCTTTGGTGGTGACCAGCACGGTGCGGTCGCCGGCGCGTTCCAACAGCGCATTGGTGGCGACGGTGGTGCCCATGCGGACGGTGCTGATGGTGCCGGGCGGAAATGACTGGGTCGGGGTCAGGCCCAACAGATCACGGATGCCGTGAAGGGCGGCATCTTCATAGTGGTCCGGGTTTTCCGACAGCAGTTTGTGGGTGACCAGCTTGCCGTCGGGACGCCGCGCCACCAGGTCGGTAAAAGTGCCGCCCCGGTCGATCCAGATTTGCCACAAGTCGTTCATCGCGTCATTTTGATTGGTCACTGTAGCTTCCTATTGCGCCATTTTGTTGGGAAGGTAGGTGACGATCTCGGGGAAGGCCACGATCAAGCCGACGGCACCGAGAAGCAGAAAAAAGAACGGAATTGCGGCGCGCGCGATTTGCAGGATATTGCGTCCCGTCAATCCCTGAAGGACGAATAGGTTGAAGCCGACGGGCGGCGTGATTTGCGCCATTTCGACGACGATAACCAAGAAGATACCAAACCAGATGCGATCAATCCCGGCCTGTTCGATCATCGGCTGGATCACCGAAGTCGTCAGCACGACGACGGAAATGCCATCGAGAAAACATCCCAGCACAATGAAAAAGACCGTCAGCGCCAACAGCAACTGGTAAGGCGAAAGCTGATAGGTCCCGATCCATTCGGCAAGCAACCGGGGAATGCCGGTGAACCCCATGGCGACGGTTAGGAACGCGGCGCCGGCCAGGATAAAAGCGATCATGCACGACGTTCGCATCGCCCCCATCAACGCGGCGATGAAGGTTTCCCGGTCCAACGACCCGGACAGCTTTGAGAAAACCAGCGACAGCACCACGCCAACCGAGGCGGCATCCGTCGGCGACGCCCAACCGGCGAATATGGAACCGATGATACCGACAATCAGCAGGGTCACGGGAATTAGGCTGCGGGTCAGCTTGACCCGTTCCCACAGGGGAAGCGGGTGGTCCTTTTCCGGCATTCGGTGGCGGTTGAACAACGCCCAGATGGCGATATAGCCCATGAACAGGCTGACCAGAACGAGACCCGGGAAAATACCCGCGACGAACAGCCGGGCGATCGATTCCTCGATGGCGACCCCATAAACGATGAGGATGATCGACGGCGGGATCAGAAGCCCGAGCGTCCCCGAACCGGCAAGGGTGCCGATAATCATGTTGTCGTCGTAACCGCGCTTTTTCAATTCCGGGATCGCCATCTTGCCGATGGTTGCCGCCGTCGCCGCCGAGGAACCGGAAACGGCGGCAAAAATGCCGCATCCCAAAACGTTGACATGCAACAGCCGCCCCGGCAGGCCATTCATCCAGGGCGCCAACCCGGTGAACATGTCTTCGGACAACCGGGACCGGAACAGGATTTCGCCCATCCAGATAAACAGCGGCAAGGCGGCCAGGGCCCAGGAATTGCTGGCGCCCCAAACCGTCGTCGCCAGCACCGAGCCGACCGGGGCGTCGGTAAAGAAAACCATGCCCACCATCCCCGCCGCCAACAGGGACAGCGCCACCCACAGGCCGCTGCCCAACAACGCGAATAACACGAAGACCAGCAATAAGGTGAGATAGACCGGATCCATCGCTACGGGCCTTCCCCGTCGGCGAGGGCGCTCAGGTCGTCTTCTTCGCCCTTCACATAATCCGGCAGGCGGCCGCGCATTACGGTGACGAATTCGTCGGCAAGAGCAATGACCAGAACGATTAACCCGATCGCCATCGCCGATTGCGGAATCCAAAGGGGCACCGGCACGATCCCGGCTGAAACATCATTGTAAATATAGGAATCGACAACCAACCAGACCGCATGCCAGGCGAAATAGGCGCTAAATACCGTTCCGACTGCCGTACACCATATTTCAATCCAGCGCCTGGGGACGGGGCCAAGCCCCTTGATCAACAGCGATACCCGGATATGGCTGCCGGCGCGAAGGGTGTTGGCGAGCGCCAGGAACGAGGCCGCGACCAGGAAAAAACCGGTGAATTCGGCGTAGGACGGCACCACCAGCCCGACCGGTTCGCCCAACACCAACACGGAAACCGTGTCGATTATATTGGCGCTGACTTGGGCAATAACGATCCCGCAGATCGCCGCCAAGAATAAGGCGGCGAGCCCTCCACTCAGTCTATAAAGCGTGTCGAGCGCGTGGCGCATAGACTATCCCCAAAGCAAGGCCAGCGCCTGGTTAAGACGCTGGCCCGCCCAAGATCACTACTACTTGTAGGCTTTCAACAGCATTTGGCCTTCGCCGCCGGCTTTCTTGGCCCATTCGGCGCTCATGGTCGCGCCGATTTTCTTCAGCGACCCCATCAGGGCGGCGCTGGGGGTAACGATGGTAACGCCGTTTTTCTTGAGCACGGCGATCTTTGAATCGGTTTCCGCCTTGCTCATTTCCCAACCGCGTTTTTCGGCTTTTGCGGCTGCAGCCAGGACCGCCTTTTGCGTTGCCGGGCTGAGTTTCGAAAGCGCCTTCTTATTGATGACGACGACGTTTTTCGGAATCCACGCCTGGGTGTGGTGGAAGTGGGACAGATAATCCCAGGCCTTACCGCTGACGCCGGTCGACGGCGAGGTGATCATCGCCTCAATACGACCCGTGGCAAATGCCTGGGCCAAGTCGGCGACCTCGATTTGGGTCGGCACCGCGCCGGACAATTCGGCCAGACGGGTGGTTGATGCGTTATAGGCGCGGAATTTAATATCCTTCAGGTCGCCGGCCTTATCAATAAGCTTCTCGGCGTACACCCCCTGCGGCGGCCACGGCACCGAGAACAAAACCATCAATCCTTGTTTATCCAACAGGGCATCGATCTTCGGTTTGGTTGCCGCCCACAACTTCGTCGCCTCGTTATAATCGCTGGCCAGGAACGGCAATGTGTCCATAGCGAACACCGGGTTTTCATTGGCCAACAGCCCCATGAAGAATTCGCCGATCGGCACCTGGCCCGAGCGAACCGCCTTTTTGATCTGCTTGTGTTTGAACAACGAACCGGCGCTATGAACCTTGATCGTCAGGTCGCCATTGGTCGCCGCTTTAACGTCTTCGGCGAATTTATGGATGTTGGCCGTGTGGAATGTCGCGTCGGGATAAGGGGTCGGCATATCCCACGACGCGGCAAAAGCCGAACCCGCGCCGATCACCAAGGCCAGCGCACCGACCAAGCCGGCCCGCAGGCTATTCTTAAAGAATGTCATCATGTTGGTTCCTCCTTGTTGACGTTTAATATTAACGATGAATTGCGTTACGTAACGGGCCGCGCCCGGCATCCATACCCGGAATGTCGGTAATCAACATGCTGCCAGGGGCATGGGTAATACAAATCGATGGCTTGGCGTTTCGAACCGCGGCCTGGGGGGTGACCCCGCAGGCCCAAAACACCGGAACTTCTCCGTCCCGAATGTCCGGCGCGTCGCCCCAATCGGGTTTGTTGATATCCGCGATGCCGATCTCTTCGGCATCGCCGAAATGAACGGGGGTGCCGTGCGCCTGTGGAAACCGGCTGGTAATTTCAATGGCGCGAATGGTCTTCTCCACGCTTAAAGGCCGCATGGAGACGACCGTGCCGCCCGAAAAAGGACCGGCGGGCGTGGTCTCTATATTGGTATTGTACATGGACACGGTTTTGTTTTCGTCGATGTGACGCAGCGATACGCCTTCTTCCATGAGGGCGTGCTCAAAGGTGTAGGAGCAACCGATAATGAAAGTGACAAAATCGTCCTGCCACAGATTCTTGATATTGGTGACCTGTTCGGACAATTCACCGTCCCGATAGACATTGTATGACGGGATGTCGGTACGGATGTCGATATCGCTTCCCAAAGTCGGCAAGGTCGGCTCGCCGGTATCGGACACGCCGACCAGGGGACAGGGCTTCGGGTTGCGTTGGCAATAGCGCTGGAAATCCATCGCGTATTCGGCGGGCAGAATGGCCAGATTTCCTTGCAGGTAGCCTAAGGATAAACCGGCCGTATTCCCGGCAAAACGGTCTTCGCGGATGAATTGCCGGATTTCCCGTGGCGGCGCATTACGCATCTCTTCGGGGATTCCCGAAAATGCTTCGGTATCGACGGAAACGACTTTTGAATGAGTTGGCGCCACCCCGGGCCTCCCCTGTTACTTCCCTTCTTGCCAAAGATTGTCACACAATTGCTTTATAATTTCTAATTAGTAATTTTTGACCTTTTTGATAAATTTTATTTATCAGCGTCTTTTGCCGTTTCCTGTGCAAGGGCGGCAATCCGCTCGGCCATTCGGTTGAAGGGTTCTCTCGGATAGGACGCCGTAAATTCCAGGCTCGACGGCGTCCAGGTGCTGGGAAGGATTTTCAAAAGGCCTTCCGCCACTTCGTCACGAATGTAGGTGATGGGAAGCGTTCCGACCCCGATGCCATCCATGGACATCCGTTTGCACGCGGCGAGAGATGTCGATGGGAAAATTCTAACGGGCTCAATGATCTCTTCGCGGAAAAGATTTTGTATTTCGGCGAAGGGGCGGGTATTGCGGGCATAGGTAATGATCGGTTGTTTCAGTATTAGTTCCAGAGGCACCGAACCTTCCGGGAAGTC
>DASCOC010000272.1:0-3320 GCA_036011805.1 Rhodospirillales bacterium | reverse complement strand
TTTACCGAATGCTGGGTCGGTTTGGTCTTCAATTCACCGGCCGTGGGAATGTAGGGGATCAGAGTCAGGTGTAGATAAAGGGTGTTGTCGCGGCCGAGGTCGTTGCGCAATTGCCTGATCGCTTCCAGGAATGGCAACCCTTCGATATCGCCGACGGTGCCACCGATTTCGCAAAGCACGAAGTCTTCATCGCCTAGATCACTGGTGACGAAGTTCTTGATGGCGTCGGTAACGTGCGGGATGACCTGAATAGTGGCGCCCAGGTAATCGCCGCGGCGTTCCTTGGCGATGACATCGGAATAGATTCGCCCCGTCGTTACGTTGTCGCTTTGTCGGGCTGAGACGCCGGTAAAGCGTTCGTAATGGCCGAGGTCCAGATCGGTTTCGGCGCCGTCGTCGGTAACATAAACCTCGCCATGCTGATAAGGCGACATGGTGCCGGGATCAACGTTGATATAGGGATCAAGCTTACGCAGGCGGACTTTGAACCCGCGCGCCTGAAGCAGCGCGCCGAGGGCTGCGGAAGCAAGGCCTTTACCGAGTGAGGAAACCACGCCGCCGGTGATGAAGATGAACCGCGTCATGGACGTGTATAATACATCAAAATTTCAGAACGCAAAAAGAAAAGAGGCGGCCAACCGGCCACCTCCTTAAAAAAATATTTTCCGCGGCCTTTCAAGGCGCCAATCCGTTACTTAGCCAAGGGAACGCTGGGCCCGGTCGGCTTCGCCGGAGCAACCGGTGCCGGTTGGGGCTTGTCGAGAATTGAGCCCCGGGTTCTGTCATCGGCGGCCAAAATCGCAAGAATCAGGCTGGTGGCCATAAAACATGCGGCAAGGATTGCCGTCGTCCGGGTCAAAAGGTCGGCAGCGCCGCGTCCGGTCATGAAGCCGCCCATGCCGCCTCCGCCGCCGCCACCCATGCCAAGGGCACCGCCTTCGCTTTTCTGAAGAAGGACGGCGCCGACAAGGGCGATCGCCAAAATTAAGTGGATAACAAGAACAATAGAGTTCATGAAGTATTGGCTTTCATTATTGCCGGCCGAATCCCGGGGCCGACGATCCGTATCTGAAGCGGCTTTTTAATGCTTCCCGCCCCTTATGGCCAGCGCTTTTAGCGGCTTAGTTGCAACTTTCGGCGATCGCCCAAAAATCTTCTGCCTTGAGGCTGGCGCCGCCGATCAGGCCGCCGTCAACATCAGGCAATGCGATAAGCTCGCGGGCATTTTCGGGTTTCATGGAACCGCCGTAAAGCACCCGCACTCCACCGGCTTGGTCCTCGCCAAGGGCCTGGGTCAATTCAGCCCGGATTATCGCGTGGACTTCCTGAACTTCTTCATTGGATGGCGTGCGGCCGGTACCGATGGCCCAGACCGGTTCATAGGCGATCACGGTGTTGGATGCATCCGCAGCATCGGGAAGCGAGCCGGAAAGCTGCGTTTTAACGACGTCGAAGGTTTTTCCGTCGTCGCGTTGTTGTTCGGTTTCGCCGATGCAGATAATGGCCGTGAGGCCGCTGGCCTGGGCGGCTTCGGCCTTGGCCTTGACCTGTTGATCCGTTTCGCCGTGATCGGTGCGGCGTTCCGAGTGGCCGGCGATGACAAATTGGCAGCCAAGGTCACTGAGCATGGCGGCGCTGATGTCGGCGGTATGGGCGCCCTTCTCGTGCGCGTGGCAATCTTGGGCGCCAAGGGCAACGCCGCTGCCGTCAATGGCGTCACCGATGCCGGCGAGGAGGGTAAAAGGCGGGCAAACAAGCATGTCGAACACCGGGCCGGTTTCCGCGCGCATCCGTTCGCCAAGGGCACCGGCCAGCGCCAGTCCGTCGGCCTTAAGGCCGTTCATTTTCCAATTTCCTGCAATCAGGGGACGGCGGTTTTGAGGCATTTAATTTTTCCAAACATATTGTGGGTGGGGATTTGCCCCAAGACGCCGCTTATGTACCATATCTATCTATGAATTATAAACATCGAAAATCCTGGTTGCGGGGCCTTGTTCGCAATCCTATGATGCCGCGCACTTCGCCTCATGGGCTAAGCCTTCGGCGGAGTGTTCGCGCCATTTCCGATCCTAACTGAATAGTGAAGCACCATGCTGACCGCCATCCGAAAACACACAAAGTCTTTCGTCGTCAAGATTCTGGCCGGTTTGCTCGTCGCCAGTTTTGCCATCTGGGGCATCGAGGACATGTTCTCGATAGCCACTTCAAGTGGATCGCCGGTCTTTGAGGTCGGCAGCCTTGAAGGAGACGAAGATGAGATCAGGAACGAAGTTCAACGGCAAATCAACAGCCTTCGCCCGATGTTCGGCAATCAGTTCACCATTGAGCAGGCCAAGGCGTTGGGCATCGTCGAATCGGTTGTGCAACGGCAAATCGATAACACCGCCCTTCGAATCGCCGGCCAGGGGATGGGGATTGAAATCAGCGACGATTTGGTCAGCAAGGAAATTCGTAATACGCCGGGTTTCCAGGCATTGGGAAGTTTCGACCGGGATCGGTTCCAGCGCGCCCTGAACGAAAATTACATGACCGAGGCCAGCTATATCGCCGTGGTACGTGGGCAACTGAGCAACAACCAACTGCTTGGTAGCCTTACTTCCAAGACGGCGCCGAAGATGCTGGTCGAATCCGTTTACCGGCACCGTCAGGAAAAAAGGATTGCCGATACGATTGTTATTGCCGACAGCGCCCAACAGAACATCCCCGAACCGGATCAGACGACGCTGATTAATTTCCACAAGGATAAGGCTAGCCGTTTTACGGCGCCTGAATACCGTGCTTTGTCCGTGGTCCGGCTCGAAGCGGCTGATATGGCCGGGGAAGTTTCTGTCTCCGACAGTGAAGTCAAAGAGGCTTATGAGGCCCGGGTGGATGAGTTTACGACGCCGGAAACACGCAACGTCAAACAGATGATCGTCGCCAAGGAAGCGGATGCCATGCGGGCCAGCAAGGCTTTGTCCCAGGGCAAGGATTTTGCCACCGTGGCAAAGGAAATCGCCAACATGGATGCCACCTCCATTGACCTTGGCAGGGTGGGTCGTGCCGACATGCCCTTCCCCGAATTGACGGACGCCGTTTTTGCCCTGAAGTCGGGCGAAAGCAGCGCCCCACAAAAAAGCCCGTTGGGCTGGCATGTATTCAGCGTTGACGGGATCGAGATGGGTGGCACCAAAGCCTTTGATGAGGTTAAGGGCAAACTCAAAAAGGACGTTGCCCTGGAAAAGGCGGTCGACAGCCTGTTTGAATTGGCCAACAAAATGGAAGATTCTCTCGGTGGTGGCGCGACGCTGGAGGAAACCGCCAGTCAATTGAATCTGAAG
>DASCOC010000271.1:0-4285 GCA_036011805.1 Rhodospirillales bacterium | reverse complement strand
AGCAACCATATTAGGGGTTGTTTCGCGGCCTTTTTTCGCCCGAACGGGTCCCATATTCTCGACAGGGCCGGGGGCCGAACGTGGCAAACACCGGGGGGCTGGTTGGTAGCCCCACTCACATTGACGGGGTGTTCCGAAAAAAAATTCTGAATGTGAGCAAAAGAAATATTATGGTATTATGGTACCACGAGAACGGGGTTGTGAAATGCGTGATTTAACTCCAAGACAAGAGCGCTTCTGTCAGCTTTTCATCGAATTGGGCAACGCGACGAAAGCCCATAAGCAGGCAGGCTATGGCCAAAACATGTCAAAAAAGGGTTCCTCGACGCTGCAAGTGGAATTGCGACGGTTATCTCCCGAAGGCAGGCATTGAATTCCACTCGAAACGTCGAGGAGCCACCTTAAAATGGCCCAAAGAAGCCTTCTGTCCCTCCCATCGCCGGGGTAGTGCTTATTGGATGGCCCCTATGCGCGGAGGTTTTCAAAATTTCAAAATTTTTTAGCGAGAAATACTAGTGGCCTGTATCACCTAAATTGCACCCCTTCGGCGCACCTTTTCCTGCCTGCGTCTCGGTTTGCGGCTCATCGGCTGCGCTTGACGTTCTAGCCGAGTCCGGCCAGCAGCCCGGCCAGGGCTTCCGGCGTCAGCGGCTTGTTGATGCTGCCCAGCACGTTCAGTTCGCGGTGCTTGCCTATCCACTCGGCGACAGCGACGCTGTTCTCGTCAAGGCCGCTGAGCAGGATGATGGCGCCGCCGTACCCCCACTCCTTCAGGACGCGCATCATCTCGATGCCGTTCATCCCGGGCATGCGGATATCGACCAGCAACACGTCCGGCCGCGGCTCGGCGATCTCCAGGTAGGCCAGCGCCTCGTCGCCGTCCGAGGCTAAGGTGATCTCCCCGGCCCCCATCCTCTCCAGGATCTTGACGGCGAAGCCCCGTGCGAAGGCTTCGTCATCGACGACCAGGAACGACAGGGATTTCATATCAAACGTGGTTTCGTCGCTCATCAGCTGTCCTCCCATCCAAACATCATGTTTCATCGGCCTCCTCCGCTTCGGGTGCCTTGCGGCGAGGGTGCCTCCGTCGGCAACTTTTCGTCATCTGCGCTTGGCGACGCTTAAGCGAACACCTAGCCCGCCACCGATATGGATGTCGATGATCTTTTATGGTTCCTCGACGTTGTAAGTGGAATTCAATGCCTGCCTTCGGGAGATAACCGTCGCAATTCCACTTGCAGCGTCGAGGAACCGGTTAATTATGCGTACGTCCTAAGCAGAAATCCATCGAACTCTCACATTCGCCCCAGGCCGGTTGTGTCCAAGGGAAACCAGTTTTCGGCATCGTAAATAGCTATCTCCATCTATCCTGAGGTTTCTGGGAATTTCCGGTTGAAAGCTCCCCGTCCGGGTCCCATGGAGCTATACTGGGAAAATCATGACTGGGCCACGTTCAAACCTTTGCCAAGTAGTGGGGCGCGCCCTGTTTCTGGCGGCGCCAGTGGCGATGCTTGTGCTTTCAGGTTGCGCCCTGCCCCATGACACCTCCAGGGGACAAGAGTGGGGACGGACCCGGCTGGAGAACGCCGATACCGGAAGCAAGGCGCGCCGCTGCACCGAGGCCTTTGCCGCCATTGACGATGCCGTTGACCGGGCCGGTACGGGCGACGCCCAGGCCGTGCCCATTCCAGGATTCCCCCACCTGCGCGCCACCCGTTTCCTCGCCGCCCTGGGACCACGAATAGAACCAAACAATGACTTGGCCTTCGATTTTTGGATCGGATGGCTGGCCGACACGGCGGCCAAGGCGCGGGGTTACGAGATGGCCAATTTGCCACAACCGACCCGTGTTGTCCTTCACGGCCGTCTTGGTAAAAGTCCCGAAGCGGCGATTGAGGAATGCATGGCGGTCCTTAGAACTTTCGACAGGCGGCGTAAGGAAGCCAACGAGATATTAGCCGCAATCGTCAACGTTCCCGGCAATTACATCGACATGCCGCGGGTCATCGGCATCTATCCCCTGAGCGCCATCCCCGTGTCGATCGGCCATGAGTGGTGGAAAGAACGGAACCTGCCGAGCTTTTCCCGCCGCCCCTCGGAACTGAAAGTGCGCGGTACGATCACATACTACGCGCCCCCGACGATAACTTCCCTGAAGTCCGCCGAGGAGGTGGCGGCCTTGCTCCGGCGGGTGGCCAACAACCCGCTGAACATACCGCGCCCAACCGGTGATGAACTGCGCCAGCTTGCCGCCGCCTTCGCTCCGGTCTTTGCCATCGACGTGACCGGCGATTATGACCGCATCGGCACGCCAATGGTGGTGACGGACGGAGCGCCCACCTTCGACACCCGCTTCCCGTTAGTCTACGTGCAGCCCTCGTGGGCCATATTCGATGATGTCCCGATGTTGCAGATCAGCTATCTGGCATGGTTTTCCGAACGCCCCTCCACCGGCGCCATTGACCTCCTGTCTGGCCGTTTGGACGGGTTGATCTGGCGCGTCACCATCGCCCCGGACGGCCGCCCCATGCTCTACGACAGCATTCATCCCTGTGGTTGTTACCACCTGTTCTTTCCGGTGCCGCCGACAGTCTTGAAGGATCGCCCCATCAACGATCCCGGCGAGGGCACGGCGGTCCCAACCGCCGCCCCCGCCCTTGGTCCGAACCAGCGAATGGTGCTCCACGTCGGCAGTGGCAATCACTACCTGCGCGCCCTTTCGGCGGCGGATACCGACGCCTTCGGCCCGAGCCGTTATAAATTTGCCTCCATGGACGCATTGAGGAGCCTTCCCCTGCCCACCGGCGGCACGTGGAGCTTGTACGGCCCCCATGGCATGGTGACTGGAACGGACCGGGGCGAACGCTTCCTACTGTGGCCCATGGGCATCCCCAATCCCGGCGCCATGCGCCAATGGGGCACCCATGCCACGGCCTTCGTCGGGCGGCGGCACTTCGACGATCCCTTTCTTATCGATAGGGCCTTCCTGCGATGACCGGGGCATGTTGGCTCCGCCCGGCCGCGGCGCTGGCGGCTTGGTTGATTGTCTCGGCGGCTACCCCCCACGACGAGTCTCTCCGCCTATACGAAAGCGGCAAATACCTGGACTCGGCATCCCTGGCCGCGACAGCCGACACCGCATCGAGCATCGCCCTGGCCGCCCGGGCCACCTTGGCCCATGCCATCTATGTGGCGGACCCCGCCCAACGCGCCGCCGGAGTGCAAAGGGGCGAGGAACTTGCCGGAAAAGCCCTATCAATCGATCCCGACCACGTCGAGGCTCACTTGGCGCTGGTCATCGCCCTGCACCAAAAAACCCTTGCGACCACGCCCATTGGCGCCTATTTCCGAGGCTACGCGACAGAGGCGCGTTCCCACCTGAAAACCGTGCTGAGGTTGGACCCGGATAATCCCGGGGCCCACTTGCTACTGGGCGGTTGGCATTTTGAAATTGTCCGTCTGGCCGGACCCGCAGTGGCCGTTATCTTGTTCGAAGCCGAACTGACCGACGGGCGCGCCGCTTTCGCCAAAGCCATCGCCCTGATGCCTGGAAGTATCGTACCGCGGTACGAGTTCGCGCGGGCGTTGCTGTTGAACGATGCGGACACAAACCGGACGGAGGCGGCTCATTTACTGAGAGCCGCCCTGCAAGCAACGCCAACCGATTACTTGGATAAAATGATAGCGACCCGTGCTGGCGCCTTGTTGGATGCGATGAAGTCAGGATCTTCGGTGACTTTGTCCCGCGCATTGCACTGAACGACCCCTTCGGCTCACACAACCGGCCCTGATCTCCGGCTTCCAACGTAGTCGGCCTTGCCCGTGGCGGCGGGCGGAAACAATGGGAAAGCGATTACAGAAGAAAAATTGATGAGATGCCTTGCACCCGTTGTTTTCATCGAATCTCTTACAAAAGACAAAAAATAGGAATTTAAATGCGTATGGCGTCCTCCAACTGCCGAACTGGGAGTGGTCGTCGGCGCGGGCGCATCTCTAAGGGGCGCGACGACGGCGTCGTGAAGGTGGCGGCGCTGCTGGACCGCATGCCCAACTGGCGGACCTTTCTTGCCGGCGGCCTCGACGAGGCGGCGATGGAGGCGATCAGAAGCCACGGCCGCACCGGACATCCACTCGGCTCGGCGGAATTTTTCGATAAGCTGGAAGCAATTCTCGGGCGCAACGTGAGGCCCCGCAAACCAGGGCGGCCGAGAAAAGCCGGAGACACTTTATAACTATATACTGTCCCTATTTATCATTTATACTGTCCCTGTCCCTATTTATTATT
>DASCOC010000270.1:0-3998 GCA_036011805.1 Rhodospirillales bacterium | reverse complement strand
TACAACGTACCGCTGAGCTATCACAAAGAAGGGCTGGACGAACAAGTCTGCCGTCATTTCCAGATCGACGCGCTACCCCCCGACCTCAGCCGCTGGAACCAAATCAGTGACACCGTCACCAAGCCCGAAGGCGAGGTCTCGATCGCCATCGTCGGCAAGTACACCGGCCTCAGGGACGCTTATAAGTCGTTGGCCGAAGCGCTTGACCACGGCGGCATCGCCAATAACGTCGATGTCGGCACCCAATGGGTGGATTCCGAAATCTTCGAGACCGGCGACGCCCTTTCTCATTTGGAAGGCATCCATGGAATCCTTGTGCCCGGCGGCTTTGGCGAACGCGGCTCTGAAGGCAAAATCGCCGCCGCCCGCTTCGCCCGTGAACGCAATATTCCCTATTTCGGCATCTGTTTCGGTATGCAAATGGCAGTGGTCGAAGCGGCCCGTAACATGGCCGGCATGAATAAAGCCAGTTCCACTGAATTTGGGCCCTGCGAACACCCCGTCGTCGGCCTGATGACCGAATGGCTACAGGGCAACGATCTACAGACACGCGAGGCCGGCGGAAACATGGGCGGCACCATGCGTCTCGGCGCTTATCCTTGCTTGCTGGAAAAGGGAAGCCGGACACATGACATCTACGGCGACAAGGAAATTTCCGAACGCCACCGTCACCGCTACGAGGTCAACACCACCTACCGCGAAGCGCTGGAGGAAGCCGGGTTAAGATTCTCCGGCATGTCGCCGGACGGAATCCTGCCCGAGATCGTCGAAATCCCGGATCACCCTTGGTTCGTCGGCGTCCAGTTTCACCCGGAATTGAAATCCAGGCCATTTGAGCCGCATCCGCTGTTCACCTCGTTTATCGCCGCCGCCATCGATCAATCCCGATTGGTTTAATATCAAGGATCACAATGACCAAGCCCCGCCACCTCACCATCGCCGACGTCAAGGTCGGTAACGATTTGCCGCTGGTGATGATTGCCGGGCCCTGCGTCATGGAAAGCCGGAGCCACGCGCTCGATATGTCGGGCGCCTTGGCCGAGATGGCGAAAAACCTTGGCATCGGGCTGATCTACAAAACCTCCTTCGACAAGGCCAACCGGACCAGTGCCAAGGGTGAACGGGGGCTTGGCCTGGATGACGCGCTGCCGGTATTCGCCGACATCCGCAAGCAAACCGGCCTGCCCGTGCTGACCGACGTGCACGAAGCCGGCCATTGCGCAACTGTGGCCGACGCCGTGGATGTCCTGCAAATTCCGGCGTTCCTGTGCCGCCAGACGGATTTACTCGTCGCGGCGGCGAAAACCGGGAAGGCCATCAACGTTAAGAAAGGCCAGTTTCTGGCCCCCGCCGACATGGTCAACGTCGTCGACAAGATTACCGGCGCCGGCAACGACAACGTCATGGTCTGCGAACGTGGCGTCAGCTTCGGCTACAACACACTGGTATCCGACATGCGGTCGCTGCCGGTGATGGCTGGGACCGGATGCCCGGTGGTCTTCGACGCCACCCATTCGGTGCAGCAACCGGGCGGGCAGGGGACCTCTTCGGGCGGCCAGCGGGAATTCGCCGCCGTACTGGCCCGCGCCGCCGTTTCCATTGGGGTCGCTGCGGTGTTCATGGAGACCCACCAAGACCCCGACAACGCGCCTTCCGACGGCCCCAACATGATTCCGCTTGATCAATTGCCGGAAATCGTCGAAACCCTTGTCGAATTCGACCAACTGGCAAAAACCAAACCGATAGAGATCTAGCCATGACCGCCATTACCGACATTTTCGCCCGCGAAATCATCGACAGCCGCGGCAACCCCACGGTCGAGGTCGATGTGGTGCTGGAAAGCGGCGCCATGGGCCGCGCCGCGGTGCCGTCGGGCGCCTCCACCGGGGCGCATGAAGCGGTCGAACTGCGCGACGGCGACAAGGCGCGCTATGGCGGCAAAGGGGTGTTGAAGGCATGTGACGCGGTCAACGGCGAGCTTTTCGACGCGCTGTCGGGTATGGATGCCGAAGACCAGTTTCTGATCGACAACACCATGATCGACCTGGACGGCTCCGAAAATAAAGCCCGGCTCGGCGCCAACGCCATTCTCGGCGTCAGCCTGGCCACCGCCCGGGCGGCGGCGGACGACGCCGAACAACCGCTTTACCGTTTTATCGGCGGTGCCCATGCGCACCTGCTGCCGGTGCCGATGATGAACATCATCAACGGCGGCGCCCACGCCGACAATCCCATCGATATCCAGGAATTCATGATTATGCCGGTCGGCGCCGAGACCTTGTCGGACGCCGTGCGCTGCGGCGCCGAGGTTTTCCATACCCTTAAAAAGGCGCTCTCCGACGCCGGCCACGCAACCAATGTCGGTGACGAAGGCGGCTTCGCACCCGGCTTGAAGAGCGCCACGGAAGCGCTTGATTTTGTTATGAAATCTATTGAGGTCGCTGGCTATAAACCGGGCGACGACGTGGTCTTGGCGCTGGATTCCGCGTCCAGCGAATTCTTCAAGGACGGCAGTTACGAACTGGCCGGCGAGGGCAAATCCTTAGACAGCGCCGGCATGGTCAAATATTACGAAGACCTGATCGCCAAATTCCCGATCGCCTCCATCGAGGACGGCCTCGACGAAGACGACTGGGATGGCTGGAAAGCGCTGACTGACGCCATCGGCGACAAGGTCCAACTGGTCGGCGACGATCTGTTCGTCACCAATCCGAAACGCCTTGCTGACGGCATCGAAAAGGGCATCGCCAATTCGATCCTGATCAAGGTCAATCAGATCGGCACCCTCACCGAGACCCTGCAAACCATCGAAATGGCCCACAAGGCCGGGTTTACGACGGTGATCTCGCACCGTTCCGGCGAGACCGAGGACACCACCATCGCCGATATCGCGGTGGCCAAGAACGCCGGCCAGATCAAGACCGGCTCGCTCAGCCGTTCCGACCGGCTGGCCAAGTACAACCAGCTGATCCGCATCGAGGACGAACTGGGCCCGGCGGCAAAATACGCCGGACGCGGCATCTTCGGCTAAGCGGCCACTGAATGCCTGGCGACACCCGGCCGCCGAATGCGACAGATAACCCATTGATTGAGATTAATATTTAGCCCTTTAGGGCTGAAATAATTGTCAGCATCCGTCTACCTATGTCTACCTATGTCTACATTTCCAGAATTAACTCCTTAAATCCAAAGACTTGGACAGCGACAGAAATCGCCGCTCCAAAACAGGGGAGGGGATGATTATTTCTCCGGTTCGGGCCAAACCCAATGGAAGGGCGGGATCGGTCGCAAACCCAATTCACGATGTCAAAGAACAGTGATTTTGGCAAAAATCGCTATTAAGAACATATATAGAACAATTTAGGAATGTTGTCAAGTGCAAGAAAAACCTTTAGCATTATTTTGCCAACCGTTTTGATACAATATCAAATTGGAAGCGAAAAATCCGTAGTTCATTGGGCAAATAGGTTTTCGTCACTCGCGAATACCTCTTCAAATGACTACATTTATAATTGAACCCCATTAGGTCGATTGTATGTCTCCTACTTTAACTCGATCTGATTGGAATGGACTTCTTAAAGACCGGCGCCCTACAGCCCCTGACGTCGAATTAAAAGCCACACTACAAAAAAGTTCAGAAGGCGGGTCAGGTGCTTTCCTTGGACTAGCTGACGACAGACAACGTTACTGGATTAAAACAATAAACAACGCTCAAGGGGAGCGTGTTCCAATCACTGAACAAATTGTTGGGCGAATTGGAAGCCTAATTAACGCGCCAACTTGTAGCGTCAAAACTATCGGAATCGATGCGAATTTTGTTGGATGGGAGTTCAAGTCTGGGAATAAATTGGAGCAAGGCATCGCCCATGCTTCCCTACATGTTGAGGATGCTGTTTTGAATAAGCGGTCCGACCACGTCTTGCCTTCGTCGATGAGAATTTCGTTGGTGGTGCTGCCACCGATGGTCAGGATGTCGATTTGAGAGGGATCGGGATACT
>DASCOC010000269.1:0-2535 GCA_036011805.1 Rhodospirillales bacterium | reverse complement strand
AGCAACCAACCAGAAAAGTTCTTATTCACTATATGTCAAGCTAATGAACATTCATTTTCTTTTTCAACGGCGCCAGAATCAACAAGTGCAATTATTTTAAGGCTTTGTTCATTTGCCGGACATCCACACGAATATCCATCCACGCTCTCATGCAATTCTGCCTGCTTAAGGTGCCATTTTGCTACTTTTTTATGATCGTCAGCCTTCATAATATCTCCTTTTCAGCCATTTTCCATTTTAGATCAAAACCCATAACGAGCTTAGATCAAAACCCATGACGAGTTTAGATCAAAACCCATGACGAAGCAACGTACCGGCCGCAATGTCCGGAAAGGCTTATCCCCTTGCGTCCGGTGCCACAATATCCCAAGGCTTAGCGGAGTTCATCACACCTCCTTTTCCTCCGCGTCCATTGCGTTAAGATTAAACGCCAAGGACGCAGAGGGACGGGGAGGAAAGCCGCGACGGGCCATAAGAACACAAAATGTCGATCCGGCCGGACGCAAGGGGATAAGCCTTCCAAGGGGAACTCAAGGCCGAAGCCGCGCTTGGCGCGGTGCCGCGTAGCGGCAACCTTGAGTTCCCCTGGGATCGGGGCCACCCCTCCGGCAAGAGATGAATAGCGGAACTGAGGTGGCCTCAACCGATAACGGGTAAACTCGATCGGAAAATGCCCTGGAAGATTGCCATTCCTAAGTCATGGCCCCAAAAAACGACCCCATTTCAAAAAAGCGGATGTGTAATTACCGTGCCGATGCTGGCGAGTGCATCCACGACCTCGGCGCCATAGGCTCCGGTCCGGGTTTCGGCGATCTGGTTATCGAGCATGCGGCGACCTTTCAGCGCCAAGTGCGGGGGCCTAAGCAGGAAACGGCGTAACGCCGATGACGGCTTCATGGGCGGCAAGTAGCCCGGCGTAGAGGGCGCCCGCCGCCAGCCATCTCCAAACGCCGGTTTGAACCAGGGCCCTGCCTAACGGTGTGCGCCGAGTATCGATCAGCAACTGACGCCAAGCCTCGCCGCCAAGGGTTCTCCGCCGCTTGCGGTCCAGGCTCGCGGGGCCGATCAGACCGAGCAGAAATAGCAAACCAAACAACATGACACTGGCGGCGTCCCCATTGGCAATCAGATGGGTGATCGACCAGAGCGCCGTTCCCCAGATGACGGGATGGCGCGTCACGGCAACAATGCCCGGCCGCGCCGGGTCAAATTTTCGCGCCCCGGCACCAAGGGAAAACGGGTTAGGCGAACTCAGCCCCGCCGCCACCAGCAGGCAGGCTACCGGCATGACGGTAAATGGCACCCAGCGTGCCCACGGCAATTGCGGCCAAAGTTCAATGTAGGGGGCGTTGGCGTAGGCATGGCCAAGCCACACGATGACGGCTAGGCTCAGAAGAGAATAGAGAATCACGAATGTTCGCTGGCCCATGATGCGAACCAGCCTGTCACGTAGCGGACGTATGGTCGAAAACAAGTGCGTGGCGAGGAACAGACCGATGGCAAGGAAGAGTTCGGTCATGGCTGCGGTCACTACTGTCTGGTTAAAAAGCAAATAAATTCAATTGGTAAGTTATTTGTAAAGGCTCTATTTTCGTTGAATGTGGGAATAGTGTTTCCATTCCTCCAACAGTTTGATTTCTTGGAGGTTTGTCATGAAGCCGATGGAATTCCAGAAATGGGTGGCTCGGGCAGACGATCTGATAATCATCCAGGTGTGGTGTCTCAACAGGTTGTTCATTCGATCCAACTTTGAGAAGCTGAAGTTTGCAGACATAGAAGCTAACCGAGGAGGATCGAACGAACAACCTGTTGAGGCATCACAGCGCCACGGCGTCATCGAGGAGCGGATTACCGACGAAAGGAGCTGTCCCCGCCGCAATATGCCGGGAGCGACCCGTCATGGCATGGCATGGCCAGCGGACTTCATCGTTACCGGCGCAACCATTGCCGCCGGAGAAGATGCGCCAAAGACGTAAATGGGCATCCGCCCGCTGATCACGGCGATGAGCGCGGTATAGGCGTTCGTCGACGCCAATTTGTGCTCCCATCAGGCCAGATCGCCGCACAAACCGCTAATTCCGGCCCAAAATCCCGCAACAGACGATCAAATCCCAAAAACTGGAAAAACTGTCTCGGCAGACCACCCAAACCCACCGGCACGTCACAAAGAAAAACCAGAAAGCGTTTTCACACAGCCTGGGCCATCAACCGGCGCTAATCAGTCCGCTGTTAATAAGCCTGTTTGAGCACTGATCGAGGAGTTATCGCGGCCCATATGGCGGCGATGATTCTGCGCAAAAGCTTCCTCAACCACTTGAGGATGAGGCGCAGGTTGTAGCCGACGGCGCTCATGACGGCGTTGATCTGGTCGCCGTCACGGCCCTTGAGGAAGTTTCGGTCCAGATGACCGTCGGTTTTGCAATGGCCGATGACCGCCTCTATGGCGGATCGCCGCCGAAGTTCCTTCTTGATCTGGCCATGAACGCCGCGCTTCTGGCCTGACTTGAAGACCCGGTGGGGGTTCGGCGCATCGTG
>DASCOC010000268.1:0-1754 GCA_036011805.1 Rhodospirillales bacterium | reverse complement strand
GGCTGCTGTTCACCTTGGCTTTGTTCGTCCTGGAGCCCTTTTTCCTGCGTAGCCGGCTCAAGCGCCGCGCCTTGGAAGCACCGGATCAAACCTTCGCCCGCATCGCCCGCTTCCACTATATCCTGCTGGCCGCCAGCCTGATCACCATCTTCGGCGCGGTGATCGGCGCCCACGGCTGACGGGGGAGGAAACCGACGCCGCCAAGCGACCCAAATAAACCTGGCTCCTCGATGTTTCGAGTGGAATTCACCTGGATTTGCGGAGCCCTCGATTCCGCCACTTTCCGCCATTCATCTCTTGCTAGTCATTTTGCCCCGACCCCAGGGGAACTCAAGGCCGAAGCCGCGCTTCGCACGGTGCCGCGAAGCGGCAGCCTTGACTTCCCCTGGGATCGGGGCCACCCCTCCGGCAAGAAATGAATGGCCGATCATAACGCCGTCCGCCGAGGACAAACCGGTGGAGTTCCACTTAAAACGTCGAGGAACCAAAGCACTTTCCCTTCCTGGCGGGGATCGTCGCCTCCATGATTGACATGGAGACTTCGAAACACATCATCGTTAATTTTCCGTTACCAGCGTTCAGTCGGTTGCCCTGAAATGGGTATCCCCTTCGCTACCTTCACCCCACCGATAGGTAACATCGGCAAAACCCAGTGCGAACTCATGCCAGATGGCGGACCCAACAATTCCCCGCCTTCCTATCGCGTCATTCCCGCAAAAGCAGAAATACAGGATTATCAAGAGGTTACTTGATTTCGGCTCGGCGTTCCGCGCCGTCTGGAATGACACCGGGAGGATAGTCTGATGCCTTTTTGCACCGGCGTGCCCGGACTTTGGGCGATGTTACTATTTTAGGGGCGTGAAGGGGATACCCAGTTCAGGAAACTACCAATATAATCAAGGCATTGCGCACAAAAAACGCGGGTAACTTCGGTTTAGGTTTTCCAATCAGGAGCTTACGCCTATTTTCCAAATTTCCACCAATCTTGCAACATCGCCACAGTTGCAAAATTACAACGTTTAGGAAAAAATAGCCCTAAGTTATTCCGGAAAATGGTTATCCCGCCGCTTCCGGTAAGATCAACATCTTGTAGGTGACGGGTTTCACCCGCGTGGCGATTGCGAGGAGGGATCGGAAAGCGGCATGGCGGGTGCGGCGGCGCTGGCGGCAACGGTGGCGCCGATGATGAGCAGTTTGCCCTGGTGGCTGCGCCCTTGCCCCCCGGCAACCGGGTCCTCCTTGGTTTGATGACTGATCGCGGTCTCGTCAATTTCCACAAGCCCGGACAAGGGGTTGCGATCGGGATCGACCATGGCGCGCCTCGGCTTGGCGTCCAGCAGCCAAACCGTCTTGTAGGAGCCCAGGCCCAGCTACCGCAACGGTTGGAAGGCCGAAGTGCCGTTCGAATGGGTGGCCGTCAGGTAGGCGGCGCCGGCGGTCTCGCCGGGAAAGCGCCGCTGAAAAGAGACCGGAGAGCCCAGCCAAGTGTGTTCGCTTTTTGTTTTTGTCCTGCCGCCGCCCCAATACCAACAATATATTGTGCTTCCAGAAGCTTGAGGATAAGCAATTCGGCTGAATAAATCTCAGTAGAATTGGGTTGCGTAGCACATATTATCCCGCATTGCCCAGATGACCCTGTAATTTGACGACAGCGCACCCGGATTCTGGTATAAGAATCATTATGTTATAGACAGACTTGGGGTGTTGATATGGCTCACCCGATGGGTGAATCGAAAGAGGGGGTTCTGAGGCTG
>DASCOC010000267.1:0-3342 GCA_036011805.1 Rhodospirillales bacterium | reverse complement strand
GAGGATGTCGAATTTGTTGGTCATGCCGCCGCCATAGAGGTCATAGACCTGCATCAATATGGGATAAAGATTGTTGCCGGCGCAGCCCTTGGCGCCGGGGCAATCGTCGCAGGAGCGCATACTAAATTGTCTCCCTGAGGAGCCTCCGTGGATTAAGTCTGACCCCGTATAAGGTGAGGCATGTTCCCAATTCCGTCAATCCAACGCCAGCACTTGGCCGCAAATCCCAAATGCCGTTTGCGGGCGCTTTTTTTTATTTTTTTTCATCGCCGCTGCCCGATTGGTAAACACCTTTGAATAAATCGCCCAGGCCACTGCTCTCTTTTCCCGACGAGTTCAGAAAGATCCCAACCCAGAGAATAACGGTCAGGAAGATGATGACCTTGAATCCCAATTCGAGCGGCGCATCGGCATGGCGATCATACCAGGATTGAATAGTGCGAGCCCACCACCGGCCGAAGGCACTGGCGGGATCGTTGATGCGGCGGCGCAGGACGACGGCGGCGGCGATCAGGGCCAAGAAAAGAATGACGGGAAGAGAGTCCAACGGCGTGCTCCTATTCCCCGCTAAGGTGCAGGGTGATATCGCGTTGCCTAGGCCGGGTGCGGTGTTCGAACAGGAAAATCCCCTGCCATGTTCCCAGCGTCATGCGGCCCTGGCTGACCGGTATGGTTAGCGATGTTTGAGTCAAGGCGCCCTTGATATGGGCCGGCATATCGTCCAATCCCTCCGACGAATGGCTGTAGAGGCCGTGTCCTTCCGGCACCAATGTCCTGAAGAAGGCCTCCAAGTCCCGCATCACCCTTGCGTCGGCGTTTTCCTGAATCATCAACGACGCCGAGGTATGGCGGATATAGACGCATAACAGCCCGCTGGCGATGCCCTGTTCACCGATCCAGTGGGCGACATCAGCGGTGATTTCGCTGAGCCCCTGGCCGTCGGTCTTGAAGGTGAGCGATCCTTGCGCTTGTTTCATTGTTTTCAGCCGTAGCGGTGAAGGGCCTCGCCGTTCAGCCGCAGCCATTGCTTGGAGCCCTCGACATCGGCCGTCAACTCCCCGACCCTTCGCCAGAATTTCGGCCCGTGGTTAAGTTCGGCCAGGTGCGCCACTTCATGGGCGACGACTTAATCCAGAACCGCGTCCGGCGCCATCACCAGCCGCCAGCAAAACGACAAATTGCCGTCAGGAGAACACGACCCCCAGCGGCTTTTGGTATCGCGGATGGTGATGCGGCCCGCCTGCTTATCGAGCGCTTGCGCTTTTTCCCGGACCCGGGGCGCGATGTGTTCACGGGCCTGGCGCTTGAACCAGTCCTTCACCCGCCGGGCAACGTGTTCGGGCCGGCCGGCCACCAAAATTTCGCTCCACTCCAACCGGATGACGCCCCGGGCCACCCCAAAACCGCCGGGAACCGCCCTGATCCGGTAATCGACGCCACCGAGCGGAACCATTTCGCCATCGGCGAACGGCACCCGGGGAAGCCTTTCGTCAAGCTGGTTCAGAACCCAGTCCGCCTTGTCCAGCACCAGGGCCAGGCCTTCTTTTTGCGACGCCCGGTTGGGCAGGGTGACGACGACGCCGTCACCGCCGTCCGCGTCTTCATCGATGCGAAGAATGATCCGCCGTGCGCGTTTGTTTCTAAAAAGCCTAACCGGCACCCGCTTGCCGGCGAGTTCAAGAGCAGTTTCCTTAATCAGCTCCCTGGCCATGGGGTGGGCTCCTTACGCCGCCAGGGGAACCTGAAAGCCGATGGCGTCGAAGGCCTCATAGAGCGCGTTGCGGTCGGCATCGCTCATGCGCATCAACGGCGCGCGGATGTTGAGCCAATCGTCATTGCCGGAATGCCGCGCCATCAGTGTTTTCAACGCCGTCGACAGCGGATATTTAGCGATGGTGTGGCGCACCGCGGTCAGGGTTTCGTGGATGGCCTGAACGTCATCGCCGCCCAACCAACCCTGGTAAAGCTCACCCGCCAGTTTTGCGCCGACGTTGGCGCACGCGGTGATGCAGCCGGCGCCGCCGGCCTCAATCAACGGCAGCATCAATTCATCGGAACCGGCAAAGACGGCGAAACCGGGGAAATTCTTGGCCGCCCCGATCATGTTGTCGATATCGCCCGATGAATCCTTCATGCCGACGACGGTGCCCGGGTACTCCTTTAACAACCTCTCGATCAACGCGTACGGGATCGGCACGCCGGACATCTGCGGGAAATGGTAAAGACAAATTTTCAGTTTATCGTCACCGATTTTCTGGATGACCTCGGAATAGGCCGCGAACAGGCCGTCATCGCTGGGGTTTTTGTAATAAAACGGCGGCAGCATCAGAACCCCGCCGGCGCCATTGTCCATGGCCACACGGGTCAGCGCGATGGCGTCGGGCAGCGCGCACGACCCGGTGCCGGGCATCAGGGTTTCGCCCGGAATACCGGCCTCGGCCAATCCGTTCAAAATGCCGATGCGTTCCTTGAGGCCGAACGAATTGGCCTCGCCGGTGGTGCCCAAAATGGCCAGTCCATTGCAGCCGTTGTCCAAAAGCCAGCGGCAGTGGGCGGCCATCAAATCAATGTCCGGGTCCATGTCGGCGGTTACCGGGGTTAGGGCGGCGGCATAAACGCCGGAAAAAGCAAAGTCCTGTTGAGCCACTGAATATTTCTCCTTTATCGATGGGTTGTTATTTTGGCCAACCGACAATGCGGTTTTCCAAATCGTCGGTATCGCGTTCAGAAACCACCCGGCCGCGGATCGAAACCTCGGCTTGATGCACCGATTCGGTATCACCGGAAACCAGCGGGTGCCACCAGAACAGGTCCTTGCCCTCATCAATCAGACGATAGGCGCAGGTCGATGGAAGCCAACTGATGCGCTTGATGTTCTTGGGCCTCAGAATCTTGCAATCGGGCACATAGCGTTTGCGGTCGTCATAGCTGACACATCGGCACTGTTCCGTATCCAACAGCCGACAGGCGACGTCGGTGAATTGAATTTCGCCGGTGGTTTCATTTTCCAGCTTGTTCAGGCAACACCGGGCGCAGCCGTCACAAAGCGATTCCCACTCCGCCTTGGTCATCCGGTCCAGGGTTTTGGTCTGCCAGAAGGGCTGTTGTTCGGCTTTTTTTGCGGTCGATTTACCGGCCATGGAAGCAAGGCTCCTGATTGCGCCAAAGGGGTAGCCTGTCTTATGGCGAAAGTCAAAAGGAGGGGACCCTTGGTGCTGTCCTAAATAGACAGTGAGTGTCCTATTTTGCTAAACTGTTCTTGGTGTAGCTCAGTGGTAGAGCGGACGCTTGAAGAGCGTATGGCCGTGAGTTCGATCCTCACCACCCCGACAAATAAATCGA
>DASCOC010000266.1:0-24338 GCA_036011805.1 Rhodospirillales bacterium | reverse complement strand
TTATCGCGTCTCCAAAGTTTAGTTTTTCGGCCCGTTCCGGATTGAGCCATATGGCCGGGATCACGTCATACTTTCCAACAATCGTGCCAAGTAGCGCCCGTTTCCACGGAACGACGGTGATGCTCACGTCATAACCCGCCCGGATCAGCGCCTTTTTGGTGATGTCCGTTACGATGCCCCCTTCCGGCAGGTTTTCGTCCTTATAAGGGGCCCAGTTTGAAATGGCGATGGTCAGCGGTTTGGGGTCGGCGGCGAAGCCGGTTAGGGGAAATAGCGTAATCGCAAGAACAATTCCCAGTCCGCGGAAGATCGATTTTCGCATGCCATAATCTTACCACAAATGGCAATGACAGGCTTAATAATCAAAATAATCGAGGGGTAATAAATACGTGAACAGAAACCGCGATGTTGCACGGATCAATGCGGCCCTCCATTGATCAGGCTTTCTTGAAACTCTCCAGCAACCGTTCCGCCGCTTCGCGCGGCGCCATGTCGCGGGTCATGACCTGGTCGATCAGCCCCGCCAATTGATCGCGGTTGCCCTTGAAATCCTTGCGGATGATGTCTTCGGCGGTCTTAAGGACCCGCATCTCGATAATATCCCGGCGCCGTCCCTCCATCGCCCCGGTGCACACCGAATGCACACCTTTACACACCGCTCTGATTTCCGGCGACTTAAATCACTGGCGTTTCGCGGTAGGTTCCCCAGATCTCGCGCAATGTCTCGACGATGTCGCCCATCGACGCCCCCGCCTTCACCAGCTCGATGGTGATCGGCATGATATTCTTGCTTTCGTCTTCGGCCACGGTCTTGAGTTGCTCCAAAAGCCCGGCCAGTTTTTTATCGTCGCGGTTTTCGCGCACCTTGTTGAGCCCGGTAATCTGGCGGGCCTCTGTCTCGGGGTCGTGGGGGTGGACTTCGACCTTGGGTCCGTCACCGTCCTCGACATATTTGTTGACCCCGATCACCGGCTTTTCGCCGGACGCCTTTTTCAGCGCCTCGTCATAGGCGCTGTCGGCGATTTCCTTCTGGATCCAGCCTTGCTCGATGGCCTTGATGGTGCCGCCCATGGCGTCGACCTTGTCGATGATGGCGACAATTTGTTTTTCCATCTCGTTGGTCAGCGCCTCGACGTAGTACGATCCGCCCAAGGGGTCGATCACCGAGGCCACGTTGGTCTCGTCGGCGATCACTTGTTGGGTCCTGAGCGCCAGCTTCATCGCCTCTTCTGTCGGAATGGCGAAGGCTTCATCGAGGCCGTTGGTGTGCAGGCTCTGCGCACCGCCCATGATGGCGGCCAGGGCCTGGTACGCGGTGCGCATCAGGTTGACTTGGTGTTGCGGCTTGGTCAGGGTGGCCGCCGCCGTCTGGCAATGGAACCGGAGCCGCATGGATTCAGGTTTTTGAGCGCCGAAGCGTTGTTTCATTATTTTCGCGTAGACGCGGCGCACAGCGCGAAACTTGGCGACTTCCTCGAAAAAATCCGATTGCGAGACGAAATAATACGACAGCCGCGGCGCGAAATCGTCGACCGCCACCCCCGCCTTGACCACTTCCTCGACATAGGCGATGGCGTTGCACATCGTAAACGCCGCCTCTTGCAACGACGTCGCCCCGGCTTCGGAGATGTGATAGCCGGAGATATTGACGGCGTTGTAGCGCGCCATGTTTTGGGCGCCGTAAACGATGGTGTCCCGGACGATGCGCATGGATGGTTTCGGCGGATAGATCCACTCCTTCTGCGCCGTATATTCCTTGAGAATGTCGTTCTGGATGGTGCCGGAAAGCTGGTTCAGATCATAGCCCCGGCCCTCGGCGACGGCGATATACATGGCCATCAATATCCAGGCCGTCGGGTTAATGGTCATCGACACCGAAATCTTGGTCAGGTCGATACCGTCGAACAGGGCCTCCATATCGGCCAGCGTATCGATCGCAGCACCTTCGCGGCCGACCTCCCCCAGCGACATCGGGTGGTCGGAATCGTAGCCCATCAACGTCGGCATATCGAAGTCGGCGGACAGGCCGGTATTGCCTTGGTCGAGCAGGTACTTGAAGCGTTCGTTGGTGTCGGTGGCGGTGCCGAAACCGGCGATCTGGCGCATCGTCCAAAGGCGGCCCCGGTACATGGTCGGGTACGGGCCGCGGGTGAACGGGTACTGGCCGGGAAGGCCGATGTCGGCCTCGGGGGCCTCGGTCGCCTCGGGGCTGTCCAAAGAAGTGTAGACGCGCTTGAGATCGAGACCCGAAGAGGTTTCGTAAGCCTTCCTGCTTTCCGGCTGGCGGGCCATGAAATCGGCCAATTCGCCCGCCTCCCAATCCTTCAACCTGGCTTCCAGTTGTTCACGGGAACCGCCCATCATTCCGTCCCTTCTTTCAAATCAACCCTTTTTGAAACTCTTCAGCAAATGCTCCGCCGCCTCATGCGGGGCCATGGTGCGGTCCATGACCCGGTCCATCAGACCCACCAATTTATCACGGTTGTCCCTGAAGTCCTTGCGGATGATGTATTCGGCGGTCTTGAGTATCCGCATTTCAAGGATCTGCCGGCGGCGCTCAGTTATCGCCCCGGTATCGTCCAGGTGCTGGCGGTGGTCGTTAATGGCGGCCAGAAGGTCTTCGATGCCTTCGTCCGTCTCGGCGCTGGTCGGCACCACCGAAACCCGCCAGACGCCGCCAGACGCCCCGGCTTGATCCGGGACTTGATCCTCCTCGGGCGTGTCGTGGTCGCGGTCTGTGCCGTGGTCGCGGGGAGACACCAACCCCAACGACAGCATCCCCTTGATGTCGGAGACCGTGGCGGCGGCATCAGCGCGGTCGCATTTGGAGACCACGTGTATATCGGCAATCTCCAGGATACCGGCCTTAATCGCCTGGATTTCGTCGCCTAATCCCGGCGCCGACACCACGACCACTGTATGCGCCGCCTGCACGATATCGACCTCGTCCTGGCCGACGCCGACGGTCTCAATCAACACGACATCGAAACCGGCGGCGTCGAGAACGTCAACCGCGTCGAGGCTGGCCCGGGCCAGCCCGCCCATGGCGCCACGGGTCGCCATGGAGCGGATGAAGACACCGTCGTCGCCGGTCAATCCGGTCATGCGGATACGGTCGCCCAGGATGGCGCCACCGGAAAATGGGCTCGACGGGTCAATAGCGACGATGCCGACCTTGCGGCCGCCGGCGCGGATCGCCTCGGCCAAGCCCCGGACCAGAGTCGACTTGCCGCTGCCGGGAACGCCGGTTAGTCCGATGACGTGGGCGGAGCCGGTGTTGCGGAAAACCTCGGCCATCACTTCCAGGCTTTCGGGTTTGGCCGCCTCGGCCACGGAGATCAGACGTGCAATGGCGCGGACGTTGCCGGTTAAGGCATCGCCAACCATGTCCAGGCCGGTATCTTTTTTAGAGGACTTGGCATTCATTGTCCCGACTCCCCGTTGATCAGCGATTTGAACAGATCACGGTCGTCAATGATACGACGGGCCTTGAAGTCGGTCCGGGGGATCGAGTCCGATGTAACGATTTCGACCCGCGCCCGGACGCCCAGGACCCGGCTGAGGTCCCGTTCAGCCTTATCACGAAGCGCGGCGACGGCGTCATTGCCGTTGGCGAAGATGTCCTCGCCGGCGTCCATGCGCACCAACAGTTCGTCCATGGCGCCGTCCCGGGTGATGATGATCCGATGTTCGCCGCCGTAACCGGGAAGTTCGTTCAAGACCCCATCAATGGCGCTGGGATAGATGTTTTCGCCGCGGACTTGAAACATGTCGTCGATGCGCCCGTAAATGCCGTCGGGCAGGCGCGGATAGGTCCGCCCACACGGATTGTCGGCGCCGTCGGTCCAATGAGTCAGGTCGCCAGAAACAAGCCGGATCATCGGCTGCGAGGTGCGCTCAAGATGGGTGTAGACCGGCGTCCCCTTCCCGCCCCAACCGACCCGGTCGAAGCTGTCGGGGTCGCAGACCTCGGTGTAGACCATGTCCTGCCACAACAGCATGCCATCGGTTTCCTTACTGCCGGCGGCGTTCATCCACGGGGTCATTTCCGCCATTGAGCCCGAATCGATCACCTGGGCCGCGTAGATTTCCTCGATCCGCTTTTTGATGCTCGGGATCGAGGCCCCCGGCTCGCCGGAAAAAAACAACAGGTCAAGCTCGAAATCCTTCGGCTCGATTCCTTCGGCGAGGGCGGTTTCGGCAAGATGCAGGGCATAACTGGGAGTACCGTAGAACGCCTTCGGCTTGGTCAGTTGCAGCCACATGGCGGCGCGCGCCGTCATCCCCGCCGCCCCGGCGCCGAAGGGGAACGTCTTCGCCCGCAACCTCTCGGCTCCGATCAGCGTCCCCCATGAGCCCATGTAGAGGCTGAACACAGAACCGATAAAGATGATATCGCCGGGCCTGAGCCCCATCCCCCACATGACGCGGGCCTGGTTGTTTGCGATGGTGCGCCAATCATTTCGACCAATGGCGAACGCCGTTGGCCGGCCGGTGGTCCCGGACGTGCCATGGATGTGGTGGACCTCGTCTTCCGGGATGCACAGGTAATCGCCGAAGGGTTCGTTTTCGGCCTGGGACTGGCGCAACTCGGCCTTGGTCACCACCGGGACGTGCTCGAAATCCTCAAGGCTGTTGATGTGGTCGGGGTGGATGCCGGCCTGGTCCCACTTGCGGCGGTAAAAAGGCGCATTGTCGTAGGCATAGCGCATGACCTCGCCCAACCGCGTGATGATCGCCGCCTCCCTGTCCCCCGGCGCCATGGTCTCTCGCTTGGGAAACCAATACCGGCTGTCGGGTTCCGGCATGTAGCGGGGGTCATATTCGGGGGGAAAGGACCAGGATTCCATGATGGCGGTCTAGAGAGCCTCGGCGCCTAGCGGCCGCGGCCGGCGGCGACGTGGCGAAGCATCGAGACGATCTCATCGGGAGGCGTATCCTGCAACAGCACCTCGGCGACGCCGAGCTTTTTCAGCTCCACCACATCATCATCGGGCATGACGCCGCCGGCGACGACTCTGATATCGGCGGCGCCGGCGTCTTTCAATTGCTTGAGTATTTCGGGAATGATGGTCATGTGGGCGCCGGACAGCAGACTGACGCCGAGAATATCGACGTCTTCCTGGACCGCCGCCTGAACGACTTCGGCGGGCGTGCGGTGAAGTCCGGTGTAGACCACATCCATACCGGCGTCGCGGAGGCTGCGGGCGACCACCTTGACGCCCCGGTCATGGCCATCCAGCCCGACCTTGGCCAATAGCACCCGAATGATGGCTGACTTTTCGTTCATCGGTTCCTTACCCCTTACCGACCACGCCGATGCCTATTTTAAGGTATTCCTGGGCCATCTCCCAGTATTCCGGCGGCACACGCTCGATCATTTCGTTTTCCTGATCACCGCAGTCGCGCACGAACCGGGCCGGGGTGCCGGCCCACAATTGCCCGGCCAAGACCCTTTTGCCCGGTGGCACCAGGGCGCCGGCGGCGACCATGGCGCCGGTCTCGATAACGGCGCCGTCCATGACGCAGGCCTGCATGCCGACAAAACACCGGTCTTCGAGGGTGCACGCGTGGATAACCGCCGAATGGCCGATGGTGACGTCGTCACCGATGAAGGTGCCGTATTTCCGTGAGTCCACATGGACGACGGTCAGATCCTGGATATTGACCCGTTTGCCGATGCGGATGACATTCATATCGCCACGCACCAGACAGCCAAACCAGATGTTGGATTCCGCCCCGATCTCGACGTCGCCGATCACGGTCGCCGTCGGCGCCAGGAAGACGCCGGAACCGATTTTCGGCAGGGTGCCCTTGTAGGGCAGAATGTTGTCAGCCAAGGTTTATCTCCTTCAATTTTCCAATCAGGCCCGCATTTCGGCGTTGACCACGTCGGGCTTTTCCAACGGCGAAAGGTGACCGCAATGATCGATAACCACCAGCCGCGCATTGGGGATCGCCGCCGCCATTTCCTCATGCCCGGTGAGCGGCGTCAAGGCATCCTGACGGCCGCATAGAACCAGGGTTGGGCAGGTAATATTCTTCAAGTCCCCGTTGCCGTCGGGACGGTCCAGGAGGGCAGTTTGCTGGCGAACGAAGGCATCCGGCCCGACGTTGGCCGCTGACGCCTTGATGATGCCGATGAGATTTTCGTCCTCAAGCCGGTCATGGTGGATCAGGCTTGGCAATAGCCTGCCGGTAACGCCCTTGAAATCGCCAACCCCCAATTGGGCGATAAAACTCTTGCGGCGTTTTTTCAAATCCGGGGTTTCGGCGTTGACCGACGTGTCCATAAGGGCCAAGCGTCCGACCCGCCCCGGTGCCTGGCGCATGACTTCCTGGGCCACGTAACCGCCCATGGAGAACCCGGCCACGGCGAATTTTTTCGGCACTTCAGCCAACACCCTTTTCGCCATATCCTGAATGGTCGAATCCCGGGTCAAGTCGGCGACGGTCATGTCGGCGATGTCGGCAAGGCCTTGTGTCTGATGCGCCCACAGCGCTTCGTCACACAACAGGCCGGGAAGAAGAATTAAAGGCGTTTTGGCCATCATGGCGGCAAGGTAGCCGATCCGGCATGTCCGGCCAAGGGACCGGGAAACATTGACTTAAGACTGGGAATGCCTACACTTCCGCCATCTTGAATATGAATAAGAAAATTTACTCGGGCGTTTCCTTCGCCCCCGGTCAGAATCAACCTTCATGAGCTTCGTAAATCTTGGTTTGAGTGACGAGGTCCTGCGCGCCATCAGCGACGCAGGCTACACCGAACCCACTCCCATTCAGGCACAGGCCATCCCCGTGGTGTTCATGGGCCGCGACATTCTCGGCTGCGCCCAAACCGGCACCGGCAAGACGGCGGGCTTTACCCTGCCGATGATCGATATCCTCACCGCCGGCAAGGCCAAGGCACGGATGCCGCGTTCGCTGATTTTGGAACCGACGCGGGAACTGGCGGCCCAGGTGGCGGAAAGCTTCGACACCTACGGTAAATACAACAAGCTGACAAAGGCGTTGCTGATCGGCGGTCACACCTTGAACGAACAGATCAAGACCGTCGACAAGGGCGTTGATGTTTTGATCGCGACACCGGGGCGGCTGCTGGACCTGTTCGATCGCGGCCACCTGCTGATGCACGACGTCAAAATCCTGGTCATCGACGAGGCCGACAGGATGCTGGACATGGGCTTCATTCCGGATGTCGAGAAGATCGTCGGGATGCTGCCGAAAATACGCAATACGCTTTTCTTTTCGGCCACCATGCCGCCGGAAATCCGCCGCCTTGCCGATAAGTTCCTGATCAACCCGAAGGAAATTTCCGTCGCCCCTCCGGCGACGGCGGCGGAAACCATCACCCAGGGCCTGACCGTGGTCAAACACCGGGACGGCAAACGCCCCGGCGGTGGTCAAAAAGAAAAACGCGCCGCCCTTCGCCGCCTCATCACCAAAGAAAAGCCCCGCAACGCGCTTATTTTCTGCAACCGCAAACGCGACGTGGACGTTGTTTGCCGGTCGATGAACAAACACGGGATCAAGGCCAGCCGGCTGCACGGCGACATGTCCCAACCGGAGCGAACCGAGACCCTGGGTAATTTCAAGTCCGGCGAAATCAAGCTACTGGTTTGTTCGGATGTCGCCGCTCGCGGCCTGGATATTCCGGACATGAGCCACGTCTTCAACTTCGACGTGCCGATCCACGCCGAAGATTACGTTCACCGCATCGGCCGCACCGGACGGGCCGGACGCCAGGGCCGGGCGTTAACCATCGCCACGCCCGAGGACGGCAAGTATCTGGCCGCCATCCAACAGCTGACCGGCATCGAAATTCCGAAGCTTGATCTGGATGGGAATGCCGGTGATCCCCAGAAGTCTGCGGACGAAGGCTCTCCCCCATCGTCGCGGGGCAGACGCGGTGGTCAAAGCCGCGGACGCAGACCCAAGGGCGGCGGAGAGAGCACGGGGCGGGCAAGCCGAGCGAAGAAACTCGACCCTAAACCCACCCCAGAACCCGCCAAGCCATCCCAAGCTTCTAAACCCGAAGCCGCTACACCCGAAACTGCTAAACCCAAAGCAGCTGTCGCTGATTCCCCTCCTGCACCGCCGGCCGCTGCCGAACCGGTGAAAACGGAACCGGTAAAAAAACCGAAACCAGCCAATAAACAGGACCGGCCCGTGGCGGAAAAAGCCCCTGATAGAGCCAAGAGCAAGCCGAGCCAGGCCCCTGTCAAAGGGCTCGGCGATCACATGCCCGCCTTCCTGATGGCCTCGGCACCGAAGCGCAAATCAAAATAAAAACACTACGCTTTCATAGCATTTTTCTTTTAATGACAAGGTGTTGTGAGCGGTTCTTGGCAATTTGATTCAAGCCGCCAGCGGCACCGCCTCGGCGACCCCAAGCCGCCGGTCGAAACTCCCGGAGGCGACGAAAGCCTTAAGGTCGTCAAAGCCGCCGACATGGTCGTTATCGATGAAGACTTGCGGCACCGAGGTGCGCCCGGAACGGTCAATCATCTCCGCCTCCAGCACCCGGTCATTGGTCACATCGATGGTGGTGAAGGGAACGCCCTTATCGGTTAACAACTCCAGCGCCCATCGGCTGTAAGGGCACCAGGACTTGAAATAAATCTCGATCCTCGGCGCCGCCGCAACGGCGTTGTCCCCTGAAGTTGAACGGGTGAAGGTCTTTTCTGTATTCATACTTCGCTCCTTTCTAAGCCTATTTTATTGGACCAAATGGTCCTAAATATCCAAAAAAATAGAACCTGATCAATAAACTAGCCCAAAACCTTGATCGTGGTTTTGCAGATATCGGTGAGGACTTCCCGGTCAGGATTGGCCTTGCCGAGCACCAACAGCCCGTTGAGGCTGCTGGTCAGGAACCGGGCCAGGGCCCGGGCGTCTTTATCCGACGCGATATCCCCTTCCGACTGTCCCCGTTGGACGAGGTCAAAAAAAGCATCCTCCATCAGGTTGATCCCGCCATTGACAAGCTTCGCCGCCTTGGGGTCATGAGGGGCGACCTCGACGGCACAGTTATTGAGGTAACAGCCTCGCTGCCCCCCTTCTTCCGTCAACCGGCTGACGGCCCTTTCAAAAAGCGATTCAATCAGCTTGCGGGCCGGCGAATTCAAGCCGGCAACCCCGGAAAACTGGGCCGTTATCGTCTTTTTGTAGTGTTCGATGGTCTCTAAAAACACCTCATGCTTGGAGCCGAATGTGTCGTAGAAACTGCTTTTGGAAAGCCCCATGGCATCGAGGAGATCGTTCAGCGACGTCGCATCGAAGCCCTTGGTCCAGAAAACCTGCATCGCCTGACTCAAGGCTTCGGTGGTATCGAATTCGCGTGGCCGGGCCATCGTTTATTTGCCTCAATTCCTTAAAAAAAATCGGCTCTGTTCATTTGAACAGCAACTTATATACACATTACGGACCAATTAGTCCATAATTTTTTTTGCAATCCTGCCATGCCGGACAAGGCGCCAATGAATTTAGAGATTTAAATCAGTCCGGCCAGCGGCGATGACGGATCGGCGTATTGCTTCTTCGCCATCCGGCCGGCCAGATAGGCGTCGCGACCGGCCTCCACTGCCGCCTTCATCGCCCGCGCCATGCGGACCGGGTCGCCGGCTTCGGCGATAGCGGTGTTCATCAGCACCCCGTCGCAACCCAGTTCCATGGCGATGGCGGCATCCGACGCGGTGCCGACGCCGGCATCGACGATCACCGGCACCTTGGATTGCTCGACGATGAGGCGGATATTGACCGGGTTCTGAATTCCGAGACCGGAGCCTATGGGCGCGCCCAAGGGCATGATGGCGACGGCGCCGGCATCTTCCAGGCGCTTACATATGATCGGGTCGTCGGAACAGTACACCATCACCTGGAACCCTTCTTTGGTCAGGATTTCCGTGGTTTCCAAGGTCTCCAACATCATCGGGTAAAGGGTTTTCTCTTCGCCGAGGATTTCCAATTTAACCAGGTCCCAACCGCCGGCCTCGCGGGCCAGCCGGAGTGTCCGAACCGCGTCATCGGCGGTGAAACAGCCCGCCGTGTTGGGCAGGTAGGTGTATTTCTTGGGATCCAGAAAATCGACCAGCATCGGTTGGTCCGGATCGGTCAGATTGACCCGGCGCACGGCGACGGTGATGATTTCACTGCCCGCCGCCTCCGCCGCCAGACGGTTGGTTTCATAATCCTTGTACTTGCCGGTGCCGATAATCAGCCGCGACGTGAAGCGCCGGCCGGCGACCTCCCAGGTATCAGCCTCTGAACCCTGTGCCTGCGGCCCATCGGGGGCGCCGCCGCCGATAAAATGGACAATTTCCAATTTATCGCCGTCATCCAAGGCCAAGCCCGAATATTCGGACTTGGGAACAATCTCAAGATTGCGTTCGACCGCAACTTTCCTGGGGTCGAGACCGATCTTCCCCAACAGCTGCTCGACCGTGATGGGAGACTCAAAATTCCGTTGTTCGCCGTTGATCGTCAAATCCATGAAATGCGTCCGATCTTTTTATTCATTAATTATAAAACCGTTGCCTTAAGTATGGAGCGCACCCCTCTTCCTTTCAACTGCCGCCCCCTTTAAAACGGGATGTTTTTTAAAAACCGTCACGCATGCTATAAAGCGCCAAGCATAAGGAATTCCCATCAAGACAATGACCAAATCAGTATTGGTCCTCAACGGACCCAACCTCAACCTGCTCGGCACCCGAGAGCCCGAGATATATGGCAGCGAAACGCTGGCCTCCATCGAGGCGGCGTGTCAGGACCGGGGCAAGAACCTGGGCCTGAGCGTTGAATTCCGCCAATCCAACACCGAAGGTGATTTGGTCGATTGGGTTCAGGAAGCCAGCGGGACCGTTGACGCCCTGATCATCAATGCCGGCGCCTATACCCATACCTCGGTGGCGATTTTGGACGCGCTGCTGGCCCTCGACATTCCGGTCGTCGAAGTCCACCTATCCAACATCAATCAGCGTGAGGAATTCCGCCATCACTCCTATATCTCCAAGGCCGCGGACGGTATGATATGCGGGCTTGGCGGTAAGGGTTACGAATTGGCGCTGGAATCCCTCGCCCACCGTCTCGGCACCTTGAAGGAAACCTAATAGAAACCAACCATGGCAGATAAACCGGAAAGAGAAATCGACGAAGACTTGGTCCACCAGCTTAACCGGCTATTGGACGAAACCGGATTGACGGAGATCGAATACGGCCGCGATGGCTGGCACATTCGGGTCGCCAAAGGCGGCATTGCCGTTAGCGCCGCCGCCTCGCCGCCGCCTGCCGCAGACATGTCTGCAAGCCCGGAGCCCCCTATTGAGACCGCCAACGCCGTCCCTTCGCCCATGGTCGGCGTCGTCTTCACCAGTTCCGACCCCGAGACGCCGCCTTTCGTCAAGGTCGGCGATTCGGTCACCGAAGGCCAGACCCTGCTGTTGATCGAGGCGATGAAGGTATTCAACCCGATCACCGCACCCAGAGCCGGAAAAATCACCCAGATACTGATCACCAATGGGGCGCCAGTGGAATTCGGCGAGCCCCTGTTGATCCTGGAATGATTAAGAGAATCGGGGCTTAACCGATGTTTGAAAAGATCCTGATTGCCAACCGCGGCGAGATCGCGCTTCGCATCCTCAGGGCGTGCCGGGAAATGGGCATTCAGACTGTCGCCGTGCACTCAAGCGCCGATGCCGACGCCATGCATGTGCGCCTGGCCGATGAGGCGATCTGTATCGGCCCGGCCGCGGCCACGGAAAGTTATTTGAACGCCTCGGCGATCCTCACCGCCGCCACCATCGCCCACGTCGATGCCATTCACCCGGGCTATGGGTTTCTGTCGGAAAACGCCGACTTCGCCGCGATGGTGGAAGAGCATAAATTCGTTTTTATCGGACCGTCACCGGACCACATCCGCCTCATGGGCGACAAGATCGCCGCCAAAAAGGCCGTCAAAGACGCCGGGATACCGGTGGTGCCCGGTTCCGACGGCGCCGTTGAGGACACCGAGCAGGCGCGCGCCACCGCCGCCGATATCGGCTACCCGGTGATCATCAAGGCAACCGCGGGCGGCGGCGGGCGCGGCATGCAGGTGGTTCAGGGCGATGCCGGCATCCAGGAAGCCTTCGATCTCGCCCGCGCCGAAGCAAAAGCGTCATTCTCCAGCGACGAAGTTTATATCGAGAAATACCTGGAAGCCCCCCGCCATATCGAAGTCCAGGTCCTGGCCGATCTCCACGGCAACGTCGTCCACCTGGGCGAACGCGATTGTTCCCTGCAACGCCGCCACCAAAAACTGGTCGAGGAAGCGCCGTCTCCAGCGCTCAACCAGAAGGAACGCCAGTCCATCGGCGACCGGGTGGTGAACGCGGTCAAGATACTGGGCTACCGCAGTGTCGGCACGGTCGAGTTCCTGTTTGAAGACGGTGAATTTTACTTTATCGAGATGAACACCCGTCTGCAGGTCGAACACCCGGTCACCGAAATGATTTGCGGGCTGGATCTGGTACGCGAAATGATCCGTGTCGCCGCTGGCAGGCCGCTGGGATTCAAGCAATCCGATGTCCTCTTTTCCGGCCATGCCATCGAATGCCGGATCAATGCCGAAAACCCAGACACGTTCCAACCGAGCCCGGGAACCATCGGTCTCTATCACGCCCCCGGAGGATTAGGTATCCGGGTCGATTCCGGGCTCTATTCCGGATATTCGGTTCCCCCCCATTACGACAGCATGATCGCCAAGTTGATCGTTCACGGCGCTAACCGCAACGAATGCCTGATGCGGCTTCGCCGGGCGCTGGGCGAATACGTGATTGACGGCATCGATACCGTCATCCCCCTGCACCAACGGCTGATGAGCGAACCGGACTTCGTCAACGGCGATTACGACATCCATTGGCTTGAGAAATTTGTCGGCGAGGACAAGAAAAACGAGACCTCAAAGTGAGCCGCCACGATCCGGGTGTCCATAAGCTGACCCCGGAGCTGTTGTTGCGTGCCTATGCGGCGGGGATTTTCCCGATGGCCGAAAGCCGCGACGATCCCGGCGTATTCTGGGTCGATCCTCAGGTCCGGGGGATATTGCCGCTGGATGACTTTCATATTCCCCGGCGGCTGAAAAAAACGGTCCGCAGCGGCGGCTTCGAGGTCCGCGTCGATACCGCCTTCGCCGAGGTTATTCAATTGTGCGGGGGGGAGGATAAGGTCCGCCCGGAAACCTGGATCAATGCGGCGATCGAAAACGCCGTTATTGAGCTCTTCGATATGGGTTTTGCCCATAGCATCGAGACCTGGCGCGATGGCCGACTCGTCGGCGGGCTTTACGGCATCGCGCTCGGCGGCGCTTTTTTCGGCGAGAGCATGTTTTCCCGCTTCCGGGATGCCTCCAAGGTCGCTTTGGTGCACCTGATGGCGCGGCTTCGGCTGGGTGGGTTCACGTTGTTGGACGTGCAGTTCATCACCGACCACCTGCGCCAATTCGGGGCCAGCGAGATCCCGGCCCGGGTTTACCTGGAAAAATTGCACGACGCGATGGAGGTTCAGGGCGCCGGTTTGGGTGATCCTTCCCCTTCGGAAGTCTCCGCCGCGCTGGAGGAGCTGTTTTTACAGTCCAGCACCCAGACATCATAAACCGGGTGTTCCATCGCCGATAACGCCGGGCTGGACCCGAACATCCAGCCCCGGAACAGGCTGACCGCCGCCTCACCCTGTTGAACTTCCCAGATATCAAGGAAGACGGCGCTTTCGGGCGTTTCTTCCGGCGGCCGCTTGTCACAGGTTCTGGCGATGATCTCCAGCGCCCCGAATTTTACCACCTCGCCGACCGGCGCCTCGATGGTCGAAACCCGGGCCGTCACCTTGTCCATGCCTTGCAGGACAACGACCTCAAAGGGTGCTGCCACCGCCGGCCAGGCCAGCGCCGCAGGCCAGAACAGACCGGCGAAGAACAGGGCCCCGAGAAATTTTCCAGATATGTGGCTAATAGTGACCTGCATCATCTAGGTCCATGGCCGCAACAGTGACGTCACTCAGGCGTCCAGGGTTGGTAATCACCGGTGGCGGCGGCCCGGCGACCGCCTTTGTAGTCATGGCCCTGGGGTCGATAGGCTTCGGTGGTACCGGTCGGGTTGGCGACATGCGCCTTTTGCCACGATTTCGATTCGGCGGCTTCTTCCGATAACGGCTCATCGGTCATGTGGTGGAGCCAAGCATGCCATTCCGGCGGCACCTGCGACGCTTCGACCTTGCCCTTGAATAAGACCCACCGCTTTTCACGACCGTGCAGGGTGGCGCTTTTGGCCCGGTAATACCGGTTTCCAAATTCATCGGCGCCGACGTTTACGCCCCTCAACCAAGTGTAAATTAAAGTTCCAATATGCATGAGGGCCTGAGTTTTTCCGGTTACGCGCTTCGGTGATTGCGCAAATATGGCACTTGTCCGCTGGTCCGTCCAGTCTCACCGCGACCCTCCGTTTTGCCGGCGTCTCCGGCTCCACCCGACTTCCGAGTCGGATTAGGGAAACTAACGAGTCGCAGGAAACCAAGGAAGATCGTTTTTCATACTATATAAAGCATTATCGACGATAATATAACACGATATATGGTATTTCCTATTGCAGGATAAAAATAGTTGGGCTACATTTTGTGGCGTTGCACCTGGGCAGACACGACATCTAGCATCGACTTCCATCGACAACTAGGATGACGTGAAGGGGGCGGTACCAAGGCCGCCAGAGGGTCGCAACCGGGGGGCCGCAAGGTCCAAAAATGTAATTAACCCGAGACCTTACTTGTTGGGGGAACAATGCAAGTTACGCGGCTTTATACAAAACCAAACGAGTCACCTTACACATCCATCGAATTCCGCACGGTATCGAGCGAAATTAAAAATCCGGATGGAACCGTTGTTTTCAGCCTTGAGGACATGGAAGTTCCAGCGGAATGGACACAGGTTGCCTGTGACGTGCTGGCGCAGAAATATTTCCGCAAGGCCGGCGTGCCTGGGCGGCTCAAGAAATTCAAGGAAAACGACGTTCCTAGTTGGCTATGGCGAAGCGCCCCTGACAATGAAGGGCTTGCTGACCTGCCAACGGATGAGCAAACGAAGGGTGAAAATAGCGCCAAGCAGGTCTTTGACCGGTTGGCCGGAACCTGGACCTACTGGGGCTGGAAAGGCGGTTATTTCGATTCTGAAGAAGACGCCCGCGCCTATATGGATGAAATGCGCTACATGCTGGCGACCCAGGTCGCCGCGCCCAATTCCCCTCAATGGTTCAACACCGGGCTTTATTGGGCCTACGGCATCGACGGGCCGGCGCAGGGTCATTCGTTTGTCGATTACAAGACCGGGCAACTGGTCAAGTCGCGTTCGGCCTATGAGCGTCCACAGCCCCATGCCTGCTTTATCCAGGGCATAGAAGACGACCTAGTCAACGAAGGCGGCATTATGGATCTTTGGGTCCGCGAAGCGCGCCTGTTCAAGTACGGGTCCGGCACCGGCACCAATTTTTTCGTCGCTTCGTTCCTCTGAAGAGGGCCTTTCGGGTGGCGGTCGGTCATCGGGACTGATGAGCTTCCTCAAAATCGGAGATCGCGCCGCCGGCGCCATCAAGTCGGGCGGCACAACCCGTCGCGCCGCTAAAATGGTCATCGTAGATATCGATCATCCGGATATCGAGCAGTTCATCGCCTGGAAATCGCTTGAAGAACAAAAGGTCGCTGCACTGGTGGCCGGCTCAAAACTGTCGAGCAAGCACCTCAATGCGGTGATGAAAGCCTGTTCCGATCGCGGCGATGGGATTGAGGACGAAGACCGCTTCGATCCAAACAAAAACGGCGCCTTAAAAAAGGCCATCCTGGACAGCCGCCAGGCAATGATCCCTGAAAACTGTGTCCAACGGGTGATGCAATTCGCCCGCCAGGGATATACGGAAATAGAATTTCCCGAATACGATACCGATTGGGATTCCGAGGCCTATCTCACCGTTTCAGGGCAGAATTCCAACAATTCGGTCCGCGTATCCGATGACTTTCTTGAACGTGTCATCGCCGACGGCGAATGGGATCTGATCCGGCGCACCGACGGCAAGGTGGCCAAGAAAGTCCGGGCCCGGGACCTGTGGGAACAGATCGGTCAATCGGCCTGGGCCTCGGCCGATCCCGGCTTACAGTACGACACCACCATCAACGACTGGCACACGTGCCCGGAAAGCGGCCGCATCAACGGCTCAAACCCGTGTTCCGAATACATGTTCCTGGACGACACCGCCTGTAATCTGGCGTCCTTGAACCTGATGGCATTTGCCAACGGGGACAACAGTTTCAACGTCCCCTCGTTCGAGCACGCGGTCCGGATTTGGACCATCACGCTTGAGATATCGGTGATGATGGCCCAGTTCCCGTCGGACACCATCGCCCAGCTGAGCTATGAATTCCGGACGCTGGGTTTGGGTTTCGCCAACATCGGCGGGTATTTGATGGCCGACGGCATTCCCTATGATTCAAAAGAAGGCCGTGCCATCTGCGGCGCCATATCGTCTTTGATGACCGGCAGCGCCTACGCCACATCGGCCGAAATAGCTGCCGAAATGGGCGCTTTTCCGAACTTTGATGAAAACCGTGAGTCCATGCTCAGGGTCATCCGCAACCACCGCCGCGCCGCCCAAGGCGCGGAGACCGGTTATGAAAGCCTGTCGGTTTCCCCGGTGCCGTTAATCTTCGAGGAAAACCCCGACAAGCCATTGGCCCGGGCCGCCCGTGACGTATGGGATCTGGCGCTGGAATTGGGTGACGCCCATGGCTACCGCAACGCCCAGGTATCGGTGGTCGCGCCGACCGGCACCATTGGCCTGGCCATGGATTGCGATACCACCGGCATCGAGCCGGATTTCGCCCTGGTTAAATTCAAAAAACTGGCCGGTGGCGGGTACTTCAAGATCATCAACCGAATGGTGCCAACGGCGCTTGACGGCCTCGGTTATTCGGAGGCCCAGATCGAAGATATCATCTCCTACGCCATCGGCCATGGAACCCTGAAAAACTCTCCCACCATCAACCATGACGTTTTAAAGGAATTGAAATTTACCGACGCCGCCATTGACGCCATTGAAAATTCGTTGGGAGACGCATTCGACATCCGCTTCGTCTTTAACAAATGGACACTGGGGGAAGATTTCTGCGTCGATATTCTTGGCTTGGACTCCGAAGCCATGAACGGTGTGTCATTCGACATGTTGGCCGCGTTGGGCTTTACCGCCGACGAGATCAAGGACGCCAACAATTTCGTCTGCGGCGCCATGACCCTTGAAGGCGCCCCCCACATCAAGGACGAACATCTGAGCGTTTTTGACTGCGCCAATCCTTGCGGGCGGATCGGCAAACGGTTCCTGTCGGTGGAAAGCCATATCCGCATGATGGCCGCCAGCCAGCCGTTTATCTCCGGCGCCATCTCCAAGACCGTCAATATGCCCAATTCCGCAACCGTCGAGGAATGCAATGAGGCTTATATGCTTTCCTGGCGCTTGGGCCTGAAGGCGAACGCACTATACCGCGATGGCTCGAAGCTTTCGCAACCGCTGTCGTCGTCGGTCCTGGAAAGCATTGACATGGAGGACGACGCCCCGGCCATCACCGAAGCGCCGGCAGCGGAACAGGCCAAGGTCATCGCCGAAAAAGTCGTCGAGCGGATTATTATCGGCCAACGCCAACGTCCGCCCGACCGGCGCAAGGGATACACCCAAAAGGCCTCGGTCGGCGGCCACAAGGTCTATTTGCGCACCGGCGAATACGAAGAAGGAAAGCTGTCGGAGATTTTCATCGACATGCACAAGGAAGGCGCCGCCTTCCGTTCCTTGATGAACAATTTCGCCATCGCCATATCCATCGCCCTGCAATACGGGGTGCCGCTTGAGGAGTTCGTGGATTCCTTCACCTTCACCCGTTTCGAGCCGTCCGGCCCGGTGACCGGAAACGACACCATTAAGATGGCAACCTCGATCCTGGATTACATCTTCCGTGAGCTCGCCGTAAGCTACCTGGGCCGCAACGACCTCGCCCATGTGGTGCCCGAAGACTTGGAACCCGACAGTATCGGAACCGGTGAAGGCGAAGGCCTGTTTTCCGCCGGCCCCGCCATGGATGCCGTCAAGAGTGTCGCCAGCCAAGGTTACGTACGCGGCAACTTCCTTGTCATCAAGGGCGCCAAGGACAATGGCAACGCCGCCGTGGCCCTGGATACTGAGGCCGGGGCTCAGACCGCTGCCGCCGGCACCTCAACGGTGGGAGCGGCACATGTTCCGCAAACTGAAACCGCGGTACAGGAAGCACCCTCCTCCGCCACCGTGAGCAGCGATGTTATCGAAGCCACGGATAACCGCCTGGACCAAGTCCGCGAAGCCAAGATGCGGGGTTACGAAGGCGATTCCTGTGGTGAGTGCGGGAATTTCACTCTTGTCCGCAATGGCACCTGCCTGAAGTGCCAGACCTGCGGGTCAACAACCGGATGCTCATAAGAGAATGACCGATACTCGCGAAATTAGCGTTTTTACCGAATCCTCCCTGGGAAACTTGGGACGCGTGCCGGGGGCCCTCCCTGGTGCGCGTCCCGCCTTTTTTTCCCTATAGGAAAAGCCTCTTTCCACCGGTTCGCTTAAATTCGGGCAACATTAATATTCCCTCGACATCGCTGGGCCGGAACCCCATCTTAATCACCTATCGACAGCCGCAAGCGGGACATTTAGTCTTGTTCCCTTGAGCATTCTTGAAGGGTGCCGTTGCCGGTTTTGGGCGGCAAACTGAATAACTGGGAATTCCTATGGCGAAGAAAAAAAAGAAAATCAGTTTCTATGTAGTCGATGACGATCCCATCGTCCTTGAAGTCATGGCAAAGTTGCTGAAGGGTGCCGGATATTCCGTCACCACCAGCACCGAAAGCGCCGACGTCATTACCGATATCGCCCGGAAAAAACCCGATTGCGTGATCAGCGACCTGATGATGCCGGAAGTCGATGGCCTGCAATTATGCCAGCAGGTTCTTGGACACAAAGGCCTGAAAAACATCAAATTCATCGTCGTCTCGGCCAAGGCGTACGAATTCGACCTCAAACGTGCCTACGGGTTCGGGGCGCATGGGTATCTTCGTAAGCCGATCAACCCGGAAACCTTCATCGAACGGATCGAACGGATCATCGACGACCACATCGATCTGACCTTCTGGGGGGTGCGCGGAACATTGCCGGTTTCCGGAGAACGGTTCCTCAAATACGGCGGCAACACGTCGTGCGTGACGCTGGAATTTCCACGCCAGCAATTCTTCATCTTCGATTGCGGCTCAGGCATCAAGAACCTGGGCGATTGGTTCTTGGCCCAAAGTCGTAAAGGCATCAACGCCAAGATATTCATCTCTCATCCCCATTGGGACCACATCAACGCCATCCCTTTCTTTGCGCCTTTGTATGCCCAGGGCAATGAATTCGAAGTCCTGGGTGCCAATCAGGGCGACATCACCATGCGGGAGATCGTCTCAGCGCAAATGGAAGGCGTCTATTTTCCAATCACGTTTTCGCAATTCGCTTCACGGGTCTATTTCCATGACCTTGAGGAAGAAGACCTTGTCGTATTGGACATCGACATCAAATCCAAACTGTTGAGCCACCCCGGCAAGTGCCTGGGCTATCGAATTAATTACAACGGGCGTTCAATTTGTTACATCACCGACAATGAGATGTATGTGGAAACCAGCGATTTTTACGACAACCATTACGAAAAAAGGCTTGCCAAATTCGTCGAAGGCGCCGACGTCCTGATCACCGACAGCACCTACACCGACGAGGAATACCTGACCAAGGAAGGCTGGGGGCATTCGTGTATTTCCAAAGTGGTCAATCTGGCCGATACCGCCAGGGTCAAGACGCTATACCTTTTTCACCATGACCCCGACCAAGACGATGCCGCCATCGACCGGAAATTGGACACCGCGCGCGCGATGCTGAAGGCACGCAAATCCAAGACCAAGTGCCTGGCGCCGAGGGAAGGCGAAAACTTCAGGGTATGAGCGGACCGATCACCACACGGATGGCGGAACTGGGGATTGAATTGCCCGAACCGGCGGCGCCGGCGGCTAATTACATCCCCTTCGTCGTCACCGGCAATCTGATCTTCGTCTCCGGCCAAGTAACCGTATGGAATGGGGAACTGCGTCATGTCGGCCGCCTCGGCGAGAATATCGACATCGACGAAGGCTATCAGGCGGCCCGGCTTTGCGGTCTCAATCTGATCGCCCAGGCCAAGGCCGCCGCCTTGGGCGACCTCAACAAAATCAAACGGGTGATAAAGCTGGGCGGTTTTGTTAATTCAACACCGGACTTCACCGACCAGCCGAAGGTCATCAATGGCGCATCTGACCTGATGGCCGAGGTCTTCGGGGAGCCAGGCAAACACGCCCGCTTCGCCGTCGGTGCGCCGACGCTGCCGCTTGGCGTCGCGGTTGAGGTCGATGGGGTGTTTGAACTGGGGTAACTGTAGTGAGGGGCCCAAAATGGGGCATCCCCTTCCCTTCCCCCCTTGCCTCTTGCCCCCAAAAGCATCACATCTATTGAATGCCGGATGGACGCGAACCAACGACCGTTAACGTGCTTGGCTCGATTAACGAGGTCGACGCCGATGCGTGGAACGCCTGCGCCGGCGCCGAATTTCCGTTCTGTCGTCATGGCTTCCTGTCGGCGTTGGAGGATTCCGGCTCGGCGGCGGCGGAAAGCGGCTGGATGCCGCGTCATTTGGCCGTCCGCGACGAAGACGGCGCCTTACTGGCGTGTGCGCCGCTGTACCTTAAAAACCATTCCTACGGTGAATATGTGTTCGACTGGGGTTGGGCCGATGCCTTTGAGCGCGCCGGCGGGCGCTATTACCCGAAGTTGCTTTGCGCCGTGCCGTTCACGCCGGCAACCGGAGGCCGACTTTTAGTCCGCAGTGACCTGCCCGCCGCCGTCCAGGACGAACTCGCCCATGCCCTGGCCCAGGCCATGGTCACGCTTGGTGAACGGTTAGGGGTTTCGTCGCTGCACATCACCTTCCCGATCCAAGACGAATGGCAGAAATTTGGCAACCTGGGGCTTTTGCAACGGATCGGTCAACAATTTCACTGGCAAAATCACGATTACGATAATTTCGACGGCTTCCTGAGCGACCTGACGTCACGCAAACGCAAAGCCATCAGGAAGGAACGCGCCGCCATCGCCGCCCACGGGCTGGACTTCAATTTCCTCACCGGCGACGACATCTCCGAGGGCCATTGGGACTACTTTTACCGCTTCTACCGCGATACCACCGATAAGAAATGGGGGCAGAATTACCTGAACCGGGAATTTTTCTCCTTGTTAGGCGAACGCATGGGCGAAAGCGTCGTCTTGGTCATGGTCGAAAAAGCCGGCCAGCCGGTGGCCGGTGCGCTCAACCTCAAGGGCGACGATACCCTTTTCGGCCGCAACTGGGGCTGTAATGCGGATTTCAAGTTTCTCCACTTCGAAGCCTGTTATTACCAAGCCATCGACTACGCCATCGCCAACGGCCTTACATGGGTGGAAGCAGGGGCCCAGGGACCGCACAAGGTGCAACGGGGATATTTGCCCCGTCCCACCTATTCCGCCCATTGGATCGCCGATCCGGGCCTGCGCAACGCCATCGAACGGTTCCTGGGCGACGAACGCCGGGATATTGAACACGAAATGCAATTTCTGGCTTCCCATTCGCCGTTCAGAAAACCCGATTGAAACCGGCTTCGGAGTCACTCTCCGTTAACGATTGCCGGTCTACACTTGCGGTGAATTAGCGCTAAGGATACGGCTTTGGTGAAAGTGGTTTTCAACGCCCTCTCAGCCCCAGGCCCGCTGTTGATGGCGGGGCTGGTGTTCATTGCCTTGATTCTGACGCCAATGGCGGAAGCGGCGCCCACCAAGTGCGCCCGGCTGTTGCCGACCGGCGCCCGCGAGGTCCTTATCAACCAGTGCTCAAAATGCCGGGTCGTCAACATTACCCGCAAGCGTCCCGGTAACGCGGTGCCGATATCGCGCAGCTTTAATGTGCAGCCGAATTCGCAGATTACCGTACCCTTCCGCGGGCCGGGCCGGTCCCGCATCACCTCGGAACGGGCGTGCAAGGGGGATGCGGGCGCCGCCATCAACCTCGCCGATCCAAACCCCCAAAAGAAGAAAGCCCCGGAGTTATGCGTCGGCATGCAGCAAACCCCCAGCGGCGGCATCACCCTGGTCAATAAATGCAAGGCCTGCAAAGCCGCCCTGATTGAACGCCAAAACAGTGCCGGCGGAGATGGCAAACGCCAGGCCTACAAGGTCTCTCCCCAATCGGCGATCGAGGTATTATCAAAAGGCGCCGACCAAATCGCGCTGCTGGCCGAGGTCGATTGCCCCTAATCCGCATTCATGTCTTTTTGGGCCACATTTCAAGCGCCGCCTCAACATCAACCTCTCTGACCGCGGCCCGTGGCGGCGGCGGTGACCCATCGACGAGGGCCGGAAATAAAACGCCGGCCCAGCCGCCATCGCCCTGGCCACCCCTGGACACCAGTCCCCGCGCCTCAACATGAGGGTCGGCGGGAACTTCGCCATACTCCAGAACCGCGTGATAACAACAGTCCACATCCGCCAACAGGGCTTCCCAGTGATCGAGCGAAGAGACGGCGATGATTTCCGCTACCTCCTCAATCAGGGCGGTTTGCGGCATCGGATCGTGTTGGCGGGCAATCCATTCGGGGTGTTCCAAAGCCTCACAGAAATTGGCCCAGAAATGCGCCTCCAACGCCCCGATGGTAATGAACCGTCCCTCCCGGGTGGCGTAGACCTGATAACACGCGGCACCGCCGTTGAGCAGGTTTTCGCCGCGCTTCATACCCTCCCCTGCTGCCGCCGTCAGGCCGAAGGCCTGCCAGGACAACATCGCTTCCGACAGGCTGATATCCAGGTAAGCGCCCTTGCCGGTTCGGCCGCGCGCGACGAGCGCCCCGCTGACGGCCAAGGCGGCCTGCAGGGCGCTGGCGTAATCGGCGGCCGGCGGCCAGGTCATTACTGGTTTTTCCGCAACGCCTGAGGCACTGAACATCCCGGTTGAGGCCGTGTAATTGATGTCATGTCCGGCCCTGAGCCGTTTGGGGCCGGTCTGCCCATACCCCGATAGAGCGCAGTGGATAAGGCCGCTATTGAGGCTTTCAAGCCGGTCGCGGCCGAAACCGAGCCTTTCCAGCACGCCCGGCCGATACGATTCCAACAATACGTCGGCGGCCCTGATCAGGCTTTCGAACGCCTGCTTGCCTGGTTTGGATTTAAGATCGATGGCAACCACGGTTTTGCCGGCATTGACGACGTCGTAAAAGGGATTGCGGCCATCTTCGCCTGCCAGCTGTCCGGTCACCGGGCTCAAGCGGCGTTGGGGATCGCCCGCGGGGGGCTCTACCTTGAGCACCTCGGCGCCCATGTCGGCGAGCACCTGGGTGGCGAAAGGACCGGGAAGGAACTGGCTCAGGTCAAGTACACGAACGCCGTCGAGAAAATCCGCCAGCATCGTACCGCCGCCCGTTTTCCTACCCCTACTTGTCAATGAGCGCCGGCACCTTGCCCTTGCGGCGTTTGACCGGAAGCTTCGAGCCTTTGACGTCGGGGTATTCGAAGACGAATTTGTTGTTCTTGAGCTTGACCACGACGATGCCGCCCTTGGCCAGCTTTCCGAACAGCAATTCCTCGGCCAGCGGCTTTTTGATGTATTCCTGGATCACCCGAGCCAGCGGACGGGCGCCGAATTTCACATCATAGCCCTTCTTGGCCAGCCATTGGCGGACCGGTTCGGTGAGCTCGATAACGACGCTGCGGTCTTCAAGCTGCAATTCCAGTTCCATGACGAACTTGTCGACGACCAGGGCGACAATCTCCGGCGGCAATGACTTGAACTGAATGGTCGAATCCAGCCGGTTGCGGAATTCCGGGGTGAACATCTTTTCGATCGCTTCCATGTCGTCACCGATGCGTTCTTCGCGTTCGAACCCAATCGCCGCCTTGGCCATGTCGGCGGCGCCGGCGTTAGTGGTCATGATCAAAACCACATTACGGAAATCGATGCTCTTGCCGTTATGATCCGTCAGCTTGCCGTGATCCATCACCTGCAACAGGATATTGAACAGGTCCGGGTGTGCCTTTTCGATTTCATCCAACAGCAGCACGGAATGGGGTTGGTGGTCGATGGCGTCAGTCAACAACCCGCCCTGATCGAAGCCGACATAGCCAGGCGGCGCGCCGATCAACCTAGAGACGGAATGACGTTCCATATATTCGGAC
>DASCOC010000265.1:0-5648 GCA_036011805.1 Rhodospirillales bacterium | reverse complement strand
AACCTCCGCCTCGCGAAGCATGCTGATGATCTGTTCTGGTTTGTAACCTCGGCTCATTCATTCCTCCATATTAAAAAGGTCAGAATGCGCCAAAATCTCTTAATTAAACCTGGACCACTTTTCGGGGGTCACGCCACCACAGCCAAAAAAAACGCCCTGTTTCCGAAGCGTTATTGGCTGAAGCGGTAGCCGTAACGAAATCCGATGTTGTTGATGCCCTGGTTCTTGTCGGACAACCAGCCGGCGTTGGACAAGTGTTCCCAGATGAACGAGACGCCGTGAACCTTCCGCCAGCGCCAGCCGACCTCGGCGCCCAGCCGGAACAGCACCCGCGAGCCGAATTCGATCTTGCCGTCGGCATTGCCGCCGTCACCTTGGCTTCCGCCGTGCCGCTCTCCGTCGTGCCAAGCCATGCCTAGGAATCCCTCGAGGAAAGCGTCGTTGTCCCAATTGTAATCCCAGCTGGCGACGGCATAGGCACTGTTAGTGTCGTCGCCGCTGTTGATGGTGCCGCCGATGTTGAAACGTGGCGAGAAGATGATATCGAGGAAATCGGGCGATACGAAAACGATCTCCGGATTGAAGTCGGCGCCGGACTCGTAACGGTTCTCCAAGGGATTGAGGTAATTGGCATGATGGGAGTTGAGGAATACCGAATCATGGACGAGAACGCCGAAGCGCAACTCCGAGATGACGTTCCACAAGGGATTTTTCGGCTTGTTCGGCTTGGTTTTGGCCAGCCGGATATTGACGTCGGGGACGGGCTCGGCCGCCACCGGCGGTTGACTTTGCGCCGCCGGCCGCGGCGAAATAGCCGGCGCTCGGGGCTGCTGCGAAACGGACTTGGCCGCGGACTTCGCCTCTTTCGGGGCGATCGTGTCATAACGGGTGAAATACGGCGCCTGATCGCGGATGTGCTGCAAATAAACACGCGACAGGTAATCTTCTTCCGCCATCGCCGCACCGGCGGTGGAAACAAGCATTATACAACCCATCGCCGCCATGACCGAGCGGCGAGCGCTAAAAGTCGGCGGTTGCTTCAATTCTCAAGTTCCTCCCTGAGCGCAAGCCTCAGGTTTCTCCCCGTGCGATTGATTGTTCATAGTTTATAGATAGCTTTAGTACATTGCCGCCACTTTTGGAAACCTTTAATTAGCGGGGGCTCCCCGAAAAATCATTCCAATGGGCGCGCATCTTGGCCGTGACCCGCTCGCACGAGGGAAGCGGGCTTGGTCTGTCAATATCCAAGCGTCACACCGAATTTCATGATGGAACCCTGGACATCGAAAGTGAGGTCGGAGTTGGAACAATCATCACAAATGCATTTCCCGCCGGAAAGAACCGTGGCTTCCCGAGAGAGGAATAGCCTTCATTTCAAACCGATCGCCGCGCCTTTCCTTCACCCCCGCCAGAACGACGGGCTGAACAGGACCAGCACCGTGAACAGCTCGAGCCGGCCGAGCAGCATGCCCGCCGCCAAAAGCCACTTGGCGGCGTCGGGCAGGGGCTGGAAGGTGCCGGCCGGCCCGGCGATCGGTCCCAGCGCCGGACCGACGTTGGAAATCGCCGTCGCGGCGCTCGATATGGCGGTCAGAAAGTCGAGCCCGAGCATCCCCAGGCCCAAGGCCAGCGCCGCGAAGGAAAGTCCGAAAACAAAGAAAAAACTCAACACCGAGACAATGACCTCGTCGGGGATCGGGCGGTGGTTGTAATAGGGAATGAAAACGCCGTGCGGCTGCGTCAGGTGGCGGATCTGGGTGTTGGCGGCGGCGTAAAGCACCTGGAAACGGAAAATCTTGATGCCGCAGGTGGTCGAGCCGGCGCAGCCGCCGATGAACATGATGAAAAAGAAAATCGGCACCGCGAAGCTGCCCCAAGCCCCGTAATCGGCGGTCGCGTAGCCGGTGCCGGTGAGGATCGAGACGATGTTGAAGGTCGCATAGCGGAGCGCTTGCAGCGGCGGCAGGCCGTTTTCCAGCCACAGCCATGCCGCCGCCACGACGACGACGGCGCCGGCGATGGTCAGAAACCACTGCACCTGGCTGTCGGCGGCCAGCGCCTTCAAGTCGCCTTGCGCCGTTTTCAGATAGAGTATGAACGGCAGGCTGCCGGCGACCATGCCGGCGACGGCGATGGCGTCGATGAGGGCGCTGTCGAAAGAGCCGAGCGAGCCGTCCGAGGTCGAAAAACCGCCGGTGGCGATGGTCGTCATGGCGTGCGCGATGGCGTCGAAGCCGTCCATTCCGGCGAACCAATAGGCGCCCGCCCACAAAGCCGAAAATAGCAGGTAGATCAACGCCACGGCGCTGGCCACCTGGGCCATCCGCGGCAAGGCCTTTTCCGCCGTCTGCGAGGATTCCATGCGGAACAGTTGCATGCCGCCGACGCGCAGCATCGGCAACAGGGCGATCGCCATGACGATGATGCCGATGCCGCCAAGCCATTGCAAAAGCGCCCGCCACAACAATATCCCAGGCGGCGCTTGATCGAGGCTGGTGATCACCGTCGAGCCGGTGGTGGTGACCCCCGACATGGCCTCGAAGAAGGCGTCGGTGAAGGAAAGATTGAGTCCCGAAAAGACGAACGGCAAAGAGGCGAACAAGGTCAGCGCGATCCAGCTCAAGGTGGTCATCACGAAGGCCTGGCGGATGGACAGGCGGACGCCGCCGACGCGGCTGGTCAGCACTATGGCGAGACCGACGAACATGGTGACGGCGGCGGCGGCGACAAAGACCTGCCAGTCCGGATTGCCGGCATAGGCATCGACCGCGGCCGGCAGGCACATGCCCAGGGCGAGCGCCGCCAACAGGGTGCCGATGATCAGAAAAATGGGCCGGAAATCCATCCGCCGGGTGTTCCTTTCCCCCTCTCGCGACAACCGGAGGGGGTTCAGACAAAGCCTGAAAACGTTATCCGGTCAAGGGGAGAAAACAATGACGCTCTAGAAATCGCCCGGCCGCCGACGTCAGACGAAGTCGGTGCCGACGCCCTTCGGATGGCCGATCATGGAGAGAAACTCGCGGCGCGTCGATGGGTTGTCGCGAAAGGCGCCCAGCATCCTCGACGTCACCATGACGACGCCGGGCTTGTGGACGCCGCGGCTGGTCATGCACTGATGCGCCGCCTCGACGACCACGGCGACGCCGGCCGGTTGTAGAATGTCGTTGATGGTGTTGGCGATCTGGGCGGTCATCTTCTCCTGGATCTGCAGGCGCCGGGCGAAGATTTCCACCAGCCTGGCCAGCTTGCTGATGCCGACCACCCGGCGGCGCGGCAAGTAAGCGACGTGGGCCTTGCCGATGAAAGGCGCCAGGTGATGTTCGCAGTGGGATTCGAAACGGATGTCCCTGAGCAGCACCATTTCGTCGTAGCCGTCGGTTTCCTCGAAGGTGCGCTTGAGGAGATCCTCCGGATCGGCGCCGTAACCAGCGTAAAATTCCTCGAAGGAGAGAACCACCCGGGCAGGGGTTTTCAAAAGGCCCTCGCGGTCCGGATCGTCGCCGGCCCAGCGGATCAGGACGCGCACCGCCTCCTCGGCTTGGTGCCGGGAAGGACTGGCTGCGTCCTCGCCTTCGAGAAGGGTCAACGGTTTGCGGGCGGTCATTGTTTAGTTTGTCTTTACAAGACTCTTGGCCAGGGCGCGTGAAAGCAGGCCAAGTTTGGCCGATGCCGAATGGTTGGCGCTTTGGCCCGTGCTGAATGGCTGGCAATAGAGGATTTTTCCTTGCCGTTCGGAGCGATATGGTGAGCGGAACGGGAAAGTCAAGGGCGATCCCGGATGCCTGCTAATGGATTTGCATGGGCTGGCGGGGATTGTCCAGGGAAAAAGCCGGAATCTCCACTTTGAACCGCTCGCCGCCATTGGTTTGCATATGGTAGGCGCCGACCATGATTCCGGAAGGCGTGGCAAGCGGCGTGCCGCTGGTGTATTCGAAACTGTCGCCGGGCGCCAGCACCGGCTGTTCGCCGACGACGCCGTCGCCCCGCACCTCCTGGACATGGCCCAAGGAATCAGTGATGCGCCAAAAGCGGGACAACAACCGCACGGTTTCCTCGCCGTTATTCTCGATCCGCACGTGATAGGCCCAGAGGAAGTGGCGGTCCTCCGGCGACGACTTTTCGTCCAGATAGAAGGGCTTGACCCGTACGGTGATCGCCCTTGTGGTCTGGGCGTAGATGTACTCTTCTTCCATTGCCGAAACGCCGTTGCGGAAAATTCGTGGCGGTGGAGTTTCCGCCACCGCCGTCGCTTAGAGCATTTCATGTGTGGACGGCTCCCGCATTGCAAGAGTTTTTTGACGATCGGTTCCGGTCGGGCGCGGTCATGTGTCCGGCCTGTTAACGCGGTCTCATGACCGCTGGCCCCGATGAAGTTCGCGGATTGAGCCTCAATCGGAATTCCGCGGTCTGTCCGCATGAAATATTACGAGTTGCCCCAATCCCCGGTTCGACCGGTATAGGTCGCATCGAATCATCTTCACCCTTGCAAATTAAATCGAATTTGGCCCCATTTCTTAATATAGGAATTTAAATGCGTATGGTGTCCTCCGACTGTGAGGTGCGGGGAAAACGCGGCTTGGCCTATTCCGTCTACAGCCAACTGTACCCCCTCGACCATTCGGCCCTGATCGCCGCCGGCACCGCCAACGCCCGCGTCGGGGTCCTGCGCCGGGAATGGCGGCGCCTGGCCGAGGCCGGCGTCAGCGGCGAGCCGGAGGGAATCGAGAAAACGGCGAAGGAATAAGACGGGGAGGGGGAGCGGAACCGATTCCTTTGCAAACGGGTAATGCTATAGGGTGTGTACTCAAAAAATCGAGGGTCTGCTTATTGCCGCATTACGGACCTTAAATGCCGCAACCTGAAACCGCTGCTTTTGACCCAGGCTGTGTGAAAACTCATCAGATCGGCGAGTCGGCGCAACAATCGAATCAGGAAGGGAGCTCCTACGAATCAATGTTGCGACGAAGGGCAACTTCATGAATCAATATTTCGTTTTCACGTCCAATAAATCGTTTTTACACAGCCTGGACCTAAAGCGGACGTTGAGGGACGGCCGTCACAAGCGGCCACTAAACTTCGACAATTTCAAGCGAGTAGGTACGTGACGCTTCCCGCGCTTGATAAAAGGATGCACCTACTTGTCGATTAATGCACCACTCTCGTATTAGGGATTTGTGAGTTTCACTCATTCTGCACCCAAATATGACGCCTACCAGCAGATGTGGGGGAAATCTTTTGATACCTGGCCCATCATCATGGTCGATTATCCTCCACTCCTTCTCATATTCCCAATGCCTGGCTTTTGTGAGTAAAGTTTTTTCCAGACGAAGAAGACCGTCATCCTTAATGGGGTTAACTATAGGATAATCATCTGAGTAAGAGATTGGTTGCGCTCGCGCAATAAATCGCTCTTTCTCGTCATCAAGTAATTTGATGCAAAAACCCTTGTGTGAATCTGCGTAATGGGACCACATAAGGATGTCATCGGGTACCCTCGTCAGACTGAAAATTCCAAGTTCGGTCGTGTCCGATAGTTGGTGGAAATTTGTTTTCGGCGTAGCTCCCGATCCCGATAGTCACTCAATCATGCGGCGAGGTCAAGCGGCTGCTCGACAGGGGCTTGGTCCAGCGTTTGCCAGCCATCGACC
>DASCOC010000264.1:0-3063 GCA_036011805.1 Rhodospirillales bacterium | reverse complement strand
CTGAAGATCAAGGGCGCCGATGTCGAATACACCCTGAAAGTCAGCTTCATGGAAGCCGCCGCGGGCGCCACCCGCCATATTTCCATGGCCACCGGCAAACGCCTCAAGGTCAATATCCCGCCGGGCACCGAGGAAGGCCATGTCCTTCGGCTCAACGGACAGGGCATGAATGGGATCGGTGGCGGCGGCAACGGTGACGCCTATGTTGAAATCTTCGTTGCCGAGGACCCGGTTTTTCGGCGCCAAGACAATGACATTCATACCAATGTCCCGGTTACGTTGAGCGAAGCCGTGCTTGGCGGCAAGGTCGAGGCCCCGACCATTGACGGCAGCGTCACCGTTACCGTGCCCAAGGGGTCCAACACCGGCACCCAACTCAGGCTCAAAGGCAAAGGCCTGAAACCCGGTAAAAAGGGCGGCGGATCAAAAGGCGACCAGATCGTTCACCTGCAGGTCATCTTGCCGAAAAAACCGGACAAGGATCTCATCCGCTTTTTGGAGGAATGGTCGCCGGACCACCCTTATAAGGTCCGCCCGAAAAGCAAATCAACGTCCAAGAAATAAGACCGCCATATAGTAACAACCCAGCCACCGGGACCGTTACAATCGGTAACGAAATGTGATCGCCGGGCTTTTGCCTTTTCCAATTGAATGTGTAAATTCTTGTCCTCGTTGACCACGCCCCGCAAGGGGCGAATTAAATAATAAAGGGGGATTCATGACCGACACCGGGCAATTGATGGCAGGCAAGAAGGGCCTGATCATGGGTGTCGCCAATGACCGGTCCATCGCTTGGGGGATCGCCAAGGCGGTTCATGGGCAAGGGGCGGAACTGGCCTTTACCTACCAGGGCGACGCCCTGAAAAAACGGGTCGAGCCGCTGGCCGAATCCGCCGGTTCCGATTTCGTGGTTCCTTGTGATGTTACCGACCCGGAATCCATGGATGCGGTGTTTGACGCCATTAAAGAGCGCTGGGGCAAACTCGATTTCCTGGTCCACGCCATCGCCTTTTCCGACAAGGATGAATTGAAGGGCCAATACATCGACACGTCTGCCGAAAACTTCACCTCGACCATGAATATTTCCTGTTATTCCTTCACCGCCCTGGCGCAGCGCGCACGGTCGTTGATGACCGATGGCGGCAGTATCGTCACCTTGAGCTATTTCGGCGCCGAACGGGTGATGCCCCATTACAACGTCATGGGTGTCGCCAAGGCGGCGCTGGAAACCAGTGTCCGGTATCTGGCCGAAGACTTAGGCCGCGAGAACATCCGCGTCAACGCCATATCCGCCGGACCGATGAAAACACTGGCGGCGTCCGGCATTGGCGATTTCCGCTATATCCTGAAATGGAACGAATACAACTCGCCGCTTCGCCGCAACGTCAACCAGGACGATATCGGCGGCGCCGGGATCTACCTGCTGTCCGACCTGTCCAGCGGCGTCACCGGCGAAACCCATCATGTCGATTGCGGCTACAATATCGTCGGCATGAAAGCCGTGGATGCACCAGATATTTCAGTCGTCTAGCCTTCTGCGCCGGGCTCAATTACAGTAGGCCCAACATGAGCGCAAATACCTTCGGGCACCTGTTTCGTTTTACCACGTTCGGCGAAAGCCACGGCCCCGCTATCGGCTGCGTTGTCGACGGCACGCCGCCGGGGATCGCGCTGAGCGAAGCCGATATCCAGGTCCATATGGACAAACGCCGTCCCGGCCAGAGCAAATACACCACCCAGCGCAAGGAATCGGACACGGTCAAAATTCTGTCCGGCGTGTATGACGGGGTGACCACCGGCACCCCCATCGGCCTTTTGGTTGAAAACGAAGATACCCGGTCTAAGGATTATGACGACATCAAGGACAAATACCGTCCCGGCCATGCCGATTACACCTACGAACAAAAATACGGGATTCGCGATTACCGCGGCGGCGGCCGTTCATCGGCCCGGGAAACCGCCATGCGGGTCGCCGCCGGGGCCATCGCCAGGAAGGTTCTGGGTGAGGATGTCGCCATTCAGGGCGCCCTGATCCGCATCGGCGACATCGCCGTCAACCGGGACAATTGGGATTGGAATGAGGTCGGCAATAACCCCTTCTTTTCGCCTGATGCGGACTCCGTCAAGCCGTTCGAAGACCTTCTTGATCAAACCCGCAAGGAAGGGTCATCCGTCGGCGCCGTCATCGAAGTGGTCGCATCCGGCGTGCCCGCCGGTTTGGGCGCGCCGATCTATGCCAAGCTTGATGCCGACCTGGCCGGCGCCTTGATGGGCATTCCCGCGGTCAAAGGGGTCGATATCGGCGCCGGGTTCGAAGCCGCCAGGCTTGCCGGTGAGGAAAACGCCGATGAAATGCGCATGAAAAACGGCGAGGTGTCTTTTTTGTCAAACAATGCCGGCGGCATCCTCGGCGGCATTTCCACCGGCCAGGACATCGTCGCCAGCTTCGCCGTCAAGCCGACCAGTTCCATCCTGAAGCCGAAAAAAACCATCGATACCGCCGGCCAGGACGCAGAAATATCGACCAAGGGCCGTCACGATCCCTGCGTCGGCATCCGCGCCGTTCCCATCGGCGAGGCCATGGTCGCCTGCGTGCTGGCCGATCACCTGCTCCGCCACCGGGCGCAATGCGGTTAGCCATGCCGCAACCCGACCACATCATCAAACTGCTGCCGGTCCCCGATCCGGAAGACTTGCCCGACGATATCAAGAAGTACTTCGATATCTGTACCGAGAAACTGGGACTGATTCCAAATGTGCTCCGCGCTTATACGGTGAATTTCGAAAAATTCCGCACCTTTACGGCGTTTTACAACCAGATCATGCTGGACGAGGAAACCTGCGGGCTTTCCAAGCTTGAACGCGAAATGATCGCCGTCGTGGTGTCGTCGGCCAACCGCTGTTACTACTGTCTGATCGCCCACGGTCATGCGGTGCGCAACCTTTCGGGCGACCCGCAACTGGGCGAAATGATGGTGACCGATTATCGCATCGCCGAGCTGGAGCCTAAGCAGCGGGCCATGCTCGATTACGCCTGGAAGCTCACCCTCACCCCGAACGACA
>DASCOC010000263.1:0-4966 GCA_036011805.1 Rhodospirillales bacterium | reverse complement strand
TGGAAGACCACGATTGGCCTGAATTTTCCACAGCCCTCGACCATTATTCCGGATACGAAGAAAACCTTCGCATCGTCCGCCTGGATTGTGGTGGGCCGGATTTTCTGAACAAGGAGGATCTGTGGCCGCACCTGGATGAATTCGTTGACAACATGCTAGCTTTTTACGGCGGCAACAGGCCGGATTTTACTACCGCGCATTACGCCGATGGCGGTTACTGCTCGGCGCGGGTCCAGGCACTGACCGGTATCGGATTCACCTTGACCGGCCATTCGCTGGGTGCACAGAAACTGGACAAGCTGGGAACCAATTCCGACAACTGGCCGGAAATGAAGGCGCGATTTCGTTTCTCGCGGCGCATCGACGCTGAACGTCTGGCCATGACGCGGGCGTATCGCATCATCACCTCGACGGAACAGGAACATAGTGAACAGTATTCCCACCCCCTCTATCAGGGCGCCGTCGATGTCAACGAGCCGGGCAAGTTTTCGGTCATCCCGCCTGGGGTCAATACGCGTATCTTCACGGTTGAAAAATCGGACAAAGACGAAAAAGTCGGGAACGAGCTGCCGATCCGATTGGGCGGCGACGAAGCCCCCTTCGTCCTGGTTTCAAGCCGGCTCGATGAAAAGAAAAATATCATCGGCGTGGTCAAGGCCTTCGCCGGCTCGGAAGCCCTGCTTGGACGCGCCCGTCTAGCCATCTGTATCCGCGGCGTCGATGACCCTTACCGAGACATCGGGCATCTTCCAGATGCCGAAAAACTGGTGCTACGGGAAATTCTAGATGTCATTGACCACGCGGGCATGGCTGACAGGATCCACTATTTGAACATCCATTCGCAGAAAGAACTGGCAGCCACCTACCGTTTCCTCGCCGACAGAGGATCGGTGTTCGCCCTAACCGCCTTTTACGAGCCGTTCGGCCTCGCCCCCATCGAGGCGGCGGCCTGCGGACTGGCCTGCGTCGCGACCTGTAACGGCGGTCCCTCGGAAATTTTCGAGGACGGGTCAGGCATTCTGGTTGATCCCTTCGATTCCGGGGCCATCGCAGGTGGCCTGCTTACCGCGTTGAACAATCACGCCGACCTGTCGGAAAGGGCGCGGCAAAGGGTGCTGAACATGTACACCTGGGACAAAACGGCAGAGGCTTATCTCGGCGTTATTAAGGAAGGCGTTGCCGCGGGCGGAGACGCGGGCGGTGACATCCCGCCTTTGGACGCCGGGGACAGAATCACCGATTACCTTATCAACTCTTAAGGTCTTTCAGGTGGTTGATCAGTCCGTTGGTTGACGGATCCTGGCGATGAACGGGTGAGTCATCGTCCAGGTCACCGAGCATTTTTTCGGCAAGACTTTTTCCAAGCTCGACCCCCCACTGGTCGAAGGAATTGACGTTCCAGACGGCGCCCTGGACGAAAATCTTGTGTTCATAAAGGGCAATCAGCGCGCCCATAGTGAACGGGTCCAGCCGTTTAAACAGCAGTGTGTTGGTGGGGCGATTTCCAGTAAACAGCTTGTGCGGCAACAGGGCATCAATTTCTTCGGCGCTTGCGCCCCGAGATTCCATTTCGGTCCTGACCTCTTCTTCCGTATTGCCCATCATCAGCGCTTCGGTTTGGGCCAGGAAATTCGCCAGCAGAACCTTGTGATGGTCACCGACAGGCGTATGGGGCTCAACGGCGGCCAGGAAGTCGGCGGGTAGAAAATCGGTTCCCTGATGCATCTTCTGGAAGACTGAATGCTGGCAATTGGTGCCCGGCTTGCCCCAGATCACCGGCGCCGTATCATAATCGACGGCGTTACCATCCCGATCGACAGCCTTTCCGTTGCTTTCCATATCGACCTGCTGCAGATAAGCCGGAAAACGGCCGAGACGATGGTCGTAAGGGATGATCGCGTGTGTTTTGGCGTAGGAAAAATTGATGTACCAGATGCCCAGCATGGCTAAGATAACAGGCAGGTTTTTTTGTAATGGTGCGGATTGAAAATGTTCGTCCATGGCGCGCGCGCCGGCAAGCAACTCTTCGAACCGGTCCATGCCGATAGCAAGCGCGGCCGACAGCCCGACGGACGACCACAAGGAATAGCGCCCACCGACCCAATCCCACAATTCGAATACGTTCTCGGCGGGAATACCAAAGGCGGCGGCCTTTGCCTTATTGGCAGTGGCGGCGACAAAATGACGGCCAAGCGCGTCCTCGGACCCGCTATTTTGCACCAGCCAATCGCGGGCGGTGGAGGCGTTCAGCCTGGTTTCCTCGGTGGTGAAGGTTTTCGACGAAACGATAAACAGAGTGCTTTCCCAGGGAACTCTGGCCAGCACCCCGCCGATCATTCCACCGCCAGCGCTGGATACGAAATGTAGCGCAATGGACTCGTCCGCATAGGGACCAAGCGCCTTGTCCAGCATGCGGGGGCCCAGGTTCGAGCCTCCGATGCCGATATTGACGACATCGGTAATTTTCTTGCCGGTCGCCCCGGTCCAGGAACCGTCCCGGATCGCGTTTGAGAAGCCCCGCATGCGCGCCAATACAGAGGCGACACCGGGCATGATGTCAGTGCCGTCGATAGTGAGGGGCTTGTCCATTTCTCGCCTCAGCGCCGTGTGTAGCACCGGGCGGTTTTCTGTAACATTGATTTTCTCGCCCGCAAACATGCGCGTGCGCCAGCCTTCCACATCCGCTTGGGCAGCAAGCGCGAACAGCAGGTCCATGGTTTCGTCGTCGATCAGATTTTTGGAATAATCGAGGTGGATGCCGCAGGCTTCGGCGAAAAATTTCTTGAAACGACCGGGGTCGTCGGCGAACAGGCTGCGCATGTGCACGTCGCCAATGGCTTGATGCTGTTTCTGCAGGGATTTCCATGCCGAAGATTGTGTTAACTTTGACAAACGGAATCCTCCCTTCGTCGCACCTCCTCCCCTTGACGGACATTCTGACGCACCTATCACCGGGCGGTCAACAGTCTCCCGCTTGCGGTTGGGAGATCCTTGGACCAATCAAGCCCACGGAGCTTGCTGTGCGTTGATCAGGTGATCACCGTCGGCGCTTCGCGACCGGTTCGCTCCTTGATATTCGCGATCTCGCCGGCAAAAGTAATCAGGTCGGACAAAACTTGCTGAGTGTCCTGGTTATGGCGCGCAGGATCGGGCTCGTATTGTTCAAAATAGACGCGTAGTGTCGCCCCCTCGGTTCCGGTGCCCGACAGTCTGAAAACGATGCGCGAACCGCCCTCGAACATGATCCGGATTCCCTGTGCTGTACTGACGGAGTTGTCGATGGGGTCCGTGTACTGGAAATCGTCGGCACGGACGATGCGTTCATTGCCGAAGGTGCGCCCGGCTATATCGTCCAGACCGCCGCGCAAGTGGTTCATCAGGGATTGCGCCGCCGCCAGATCGATGCCTTCGTAGTCGTGGCGCGAATAGTAGTTGCGACCGTATTTGCGCCAATGTCTGCGCATAATTTCTTCCAGAGATTTGCCCCTTTCCGCCATAATATTGAGCCACAGAAGCACCGCCCACAGACCGTCCTTTTCACGGACGTGGCCAGAGCCGGTGCCGAAGCTCTCCTCGCCACAGATCGAGATTTTCTCGCTGTCGAGCAAGTTGCCAAAAAATTTCCATCCGGTCGGGGTTTCGAATCGGGGAATGCCCATATCATCGGCGACCCGGTCCACCGCTTGGCTCGTCGGCATGGAACGGGCGACACCGGCGATGCCAGCCACATAGCCGGGAGCGAGGTGGGCGTTGGCGGCCAATACTGCCAAGCTGTCGCTGGGAGTAGCGAAAAAACGCCGCCCAAGGATCATGTTGCGGTCGCCATCTCCGTCCGAGGCGGCGCCGAAATCAGGCGCATCGTCCGCGTTCATAATCGCTACCAGTTCCTTGGCGTGGGTCAGGTTTGGGTCGGGATGAGCGCCGCCGAAATCGGGCAACGGTTCGCCGTTGATGACGGTCCCCTTCGGAGCCCCCAAGCGGTCTTCAAGTATGTGATGGGCGTAGGGGCCGTTGACGGCGTGCATGGCGTCGAAACAGACGCGGAACTTCTCCTCTCCGAGCAGAACTGCGAGGCGCGGGAAATCGAATAGCGTCTCCATCAACTCCGCGTAGTCGGCGACCGGGTCTATGACCTCCACCTCGGTCCCGCCCAGCATCGTACGTCCGGTCATGGCAAGGTCGATATCATTGACATCAAGGATGCTGTAGGCCTCTATCGTCCGACTGCGAGCGTAGATCTGATCGGTCAGTTGTTCCGGCGCCGGTCCCCCATTGGCGATGTTGTACTTGACGCCGAAGTCGCCCTCGGGGCCACCGGGATTGTGACTGGCCGATAGGATGATACCGCCCAAAGCGCCATGTTTACGGATGATGCATGATGTCGCCGGTGTCGACAGGATGCCGTCGCGCCCCACAATGATCCGGCCGAAACCATTCGCAGAGGCCATTTTGACGATGGTCTGAATGGCGCGTCGATTGTAGAAACGCCCATCACCACCGACCACCAGTGTCTCGCCCTGGCGACCTTCGAGGGCGTCGAAGATCGACTGGATGAAATTTTCCAGATAATGGGAGCGGCTAAATTCGGAAACCTTCTTGCGTAATCCCGATGTGCCGGGCTTCTGGTCATCGAAAGGCGCCGTGGCAATTGTTATTGTGGTCATTGGCCTTCGTTGTCCCCAATGGATCCGGCCGGGTCATAACTAAAAAAACTTAACACAACCATACAGCAGAATTCAGCCCACATTGGGAATTGCCTATGTTCCAGTAGAACGGTGTATAACGTCGCACTGGATTTTCAGTGCCGATTCTATTTGATGAATGTCTTGTGTGGATGGCTCCCGCGTTGCAAGGACTTTTCGACGTCGTAGCGGCCAAGTCAGGTACAGTCTTGTGTCCGGCCTGTTGATGCGGTGCTGTTGAACCGCTGGCCCTGATGGTATCCGTGGATCGGGTCCCTATCTGC
>DASCOC010000262.1:0-6302 GCA_036011805.1 Rhodospirillales bacterium | reverse complement strand
CGATATCGATACCGACTGAGGCGAGGGTGAAGTCATTCTGTTTCGATGTGGTTGCCATGGGATGCTGCTCCTTGTGTTCGCGGGTTAAAGTCTTTGCAGACTAACCCGCTGGGGGATGCAGCCGGTCCATCCCATTAGCGGACAATTGAAATTACCCCTCCCCGCCCTGAACCCGGGCCGCCAGGGCGGCGGCCATGAAATCATCCAAATCGCCGTCCAAGACAGCCTGGACGTTGGATGTTTCCGCATCGGTGCGGGTGTCCTTGACCATTTGGTAGGGCTGCATGACGTAGGACCGGATCTGGTGGCCCCAGCCGATGTCCGTCTTCTCGCCGCGTTCGGATTCCGCTTCCGCCTCGCGGCTTTGCAGTTCCGCCTCATATAGCCTGGCCTTCAGCATGCTCATGGCGGTGGCGCGGTTCTTGTGCTGGGAACGGCTTGATTGGCATTGCACGACGATGTTGGTCGGCAGGTGGGTGAGGCGGATGGCGCTGTCGGTTTTGTTGACGTGCTGGCCGCCGGCGCCGGACGCCCGGTAGGTATCGACGCGCAGGTCCTTGTCTTCGATAGCGATGTCGATTTCCTCGTCGATGACCGGATAAACCCAGGCGGAAGCGAACGACGTATGGCGCCGGGACGACGAGTCATAAGGCGAGATTCGCACCAGCCGGTGAACGCCGCTTTCGGTTTTCATCCAGCCATAGGCGTTGTGGCCGGCGATTTTCAGGGTCGCCGATTTCAACCCGGCCTCTTCGCCGGCGCTGGCTTCCAGCCATTCGACTTTGTGGCCATGGGCCTCGGCCCAGCGCGTATACATGCGCAACAGCATTTCCGCCCAGTCCTGGGCTTCGGTGCCGCCGGCGCCGGCATGAATTTCCAGATAACAGTCGTTGGCGTCGGCCTCGCCGGACAGCAGGGTCTGTAATTCCGCCTTCGCGGCCAGCGCCCGAACTCCCTTAAGCGCCGTTTCCGCCTCTTCGACGACACTTGCGTCGTCTTCGGCTTCGGCCAGTTCCAGAAGTTCCAGATTATCGGCGAGCCCGCTTTCCAACCCCTGGATTTCCGCAAGGCTGGATTCCAGCCGGGTGCGCTCGCGCATCATTCCTTGCGCTTTTTCGGCGTTATCCCAAAAATCGGGGGCTTCGCTGAGAGCGTTTAATTCGTCGAGGCGGCGCCCAGCACTGTCATAGTCAAAGATGCCTCCTCAGCAGTTCCAAAGACTGCTTGATTTCGGATGCTATTGTTTCGATTTCTGCGCGCATGGGGAGTGCTCCTAAGACACGGTCATGGCCGGTTTGTAATCGGGATTTTGGTCAGGGACAAGCCAATAGATTGAGGATCAATAAAGACCGCCGGTGCCCGTTGCCGGTTGCTGGACGTTCCTCTCAGCAGTCCAGCTTTCGCCTTCAAGAACTTCGGCGCGGCCGGTCGGCACCGTGCCCGGTTTGAATGCCTCATAAATGACTTTCTTATCGCCGGCCCGCGCCAGTTCCCCGGTTGCCGCATTCACCCGCACCAGGCGAATCCCCGGCGGAATACGGAAAGGAATGGCTTTCTTTTTCTCAAGCGCCGCGGCCATGAAATCCCGGAACAACGGCGCCGCCACGCTGGACCCGGTTTCCCGGCGGCCCAAGGTCTTGGGCGTGTCGAAGCCGACGAATACGCCGACCGCCAAATCCGGCGAAAATCCGATGAACCATGTGTCCTTATCCGCATTGGTGGTTCCGGTTTTTCCGGCCAACGGCTTGCCGACGGCCCTGATCCGCCGCCCGGTTCCCCTGTCTACGACGCCCTTCAGCATGCTGACCACCTGATAGGCGCTGCCGGGCTTGGTCACCGGTTTTCTGGTATCGGCGATCGCCGGAATTTCTTGGCGGGTCCAAAAAGTGGCCCGGCAATTGACGCAATTACGGCGGTCATGACGGAAAATGGTTGCGCCGTGGCGATCCTGAATCCGGTCAATCAGGGTCGGCGTGATGCGCTTGCCGCCGTTGACCAACATCGCATAGGCGGTGGTGATTCTCAGCAACGTGGTTTCCCCTGACCCCAACGCCATGGACAATATTTCCGGCAAAAAATCGACGATGCCAAATCGCTGGGCGTATTCCGAGATCGCCTCCATGCCGATGGTCTGGGCCAGGCGCACGGTCATCAGGTTGCGCGATTTTTCCAGACCCAACCGCATCGTCGATGGGCCGTAGAATTTTTTGGTGTAGTTGGCGGGCCGCCATTTCGGCAATCCCGGTCCCTGGTCAATGACAAACGGCGCATCCAGGATCAGGGTCGAAGGCGTGTAGCCGTGATCCAACGCCGTAAGATAGACAAACGGCTTGAATGCCGAACCCGGTTGCCGCATTGCCTGGGTGACACGATTGAATTGGCTCCGCTCATAGGAATACCCCCCAGACATGGCCAGAATACGGCCCGTATGGGGATCCAATGCGACGATGGAACCATCGATGTCGGGCAATTGCCGGAGCCCGAAGGTCCCCGCCGGATAGGCGACGCCCTTGGCATTTGCGGTGAGCGTATCGACGACGATGATATCGCCGGGAACCAGAACGTCCGCCGGGCTTGTCACCTTGGGGCCGCGTTTTTGATTTTCCATCCAGGGCCGCGCCCATTTCATTTCAGCCAAGGGGATGCGGCCATTGGCGCCTTCAGCGAAGCCGATGAGGGCTTCTTTTGGGCTCACCCCGACAACAACGGCCAACAGGTGTGCGCCCACCCCCTTAACCGGCGGGATCTTCGCCAACGCACGCCGCCATTCGACCTTGATATCAAGACGGGTTCCGTCCGGCAGCCGGGCAACCGGGCCGCGCCAACCGTGGCGGCGGTCATAGATTTCCAGCCCATCGCGCAGCACCTTGTCGGCGATCGTCTGCAGCCTGGGATCCAGGGTGGTGCGCACCGACAGCCCCCCCTTGTACAGTTTTTCCTCGCCGTAACGATTGTCCAGCTGGCGGCGCACTTCCTCGGCAAAATATTCTGCCGTGATATATTCCGTGGCCGAGCGCTGCCGCACCACCAAGGGCTTCGCCGCCGCCTGTTCGGCGTCGGCCGGGTTGATAAGGCCCTCCACCAGCAACCGGCCGATGACCCAATCACGACGCGCCTTGGCCGCCTGCGGCTTTTTAATGGGGTGATAATTATTGGGCGCCTTCGGCAGCGCCGCCAGGAAGGCCGCCTCGTCGATCGTCAGCTCGTCCATGGATTTATCAAAATAGTTAAGCGCCGCCGCCGCCACGCCGAACGATCCGAAGCCCAAATAAATCTCATTCAGGTAAAGCTCCAGAATCCTGTCCTTGCTGAGTGCCCGCTCGATCCGAAACGCCAAAATCGCTTCCTTGATTTTTCGTTTCCACGACACTTCGTTGGTCAACAGGAAGTTCTTGGCCACTTGCTGGGTGATGGTCGAGGCGCCGACCGGACGTTTTGAGCTGCCCAAGTTCCTCACATTGGTGAGCGCCGCGCGAATGACACTGAGAACATCGACTCCGGGGTGGAGGTAGAAATTCTTGTCCTCGGCGGCGAGAAACGATTGGACCACGCGCTTCGGCATCGCCTTGATCGGCACGAAGATCCTCTTTTCGGTCGCGTATTCAGCCAACAGACGCCCATCACCCCCATACACCCGGGTCATCACCGGTGGTTCATAATCGGCGAGTTGGCGGTATTCAGGCAAACCACGGCCGTAATTATGGAAGATGAACAAAACACCGCCGGCGCCGGCCATGGCAACGACCAGTAAAATTCCAATTATCGACAGAAGCACTCGGAACATCGGACAATTCTACCACATGTCGAGAGGACACTGGGACACACTAAAAGAGGAAAATATGGCGAGGATATGGCCGCTTATTTTCGAGTTGCTTCCTCGATGCGGACGAAATAATCGCTGACGGCCTTGGTCACCGCCGACGCCAATCGAGCCCGGTAGCGGCTAGAACGCAATGCCCGTTCGTCATCGGGATTGGACAGAAAACCCATTTCCAAAAGCACCGAGGGGATGTCCGGGGCTTTCAGCACCGCAAAGCCGGCGAATCGGTGGGTATTACGGAGAACCTTGGTCTTACGTTTCAGTTCCTTGATCATCATCGTCGCGAAACGAGCCGACTGGTTCATCGATTCCCGCTGCGCCAAATCGATCAGGATGTTGGTCACTTCCGGGGTTTCGTGGGTCAGGTCGACACCGGCGATCAGGTCCACCTTGTTTTCCTTATCCGCCAGTTCCTGGGCTTCCCTATCGGATGATTTTTCCGAAAGGGTATATACCGCCGGACCTTTGATGGCTCTGTTCCTGACCGTATCGGCGTGGATGGAAATAAACAGTGCGGCCTTGGCGTCGCGCGCCATCCGAACCCGGTCGCGAAGCCGGACGAAAATGTCCCGGTCATGGGTCAGCAGGACCTTGAACCGCCCAGTTTTTTGAAGCTGCCGCTTGAGTTCGCGGGCCATGGACAAGGTGATGTGCTTTTCATAGATGCCGGAAATCCCGATGGCGCCGGGATCAACGCCACCATGACCCGGGTCGATAATCACGACATGTTTTTTGCCGCGGTGTTTTGGTTCCGGCTTACGCGGCGCCAACCGGAAAGGCGAAGCCTGTTCGGGGGCCGAAACCGGAGAGACTGAACCACTAGCCGGCGCCGGTCCCTTAATTAAAACCTTTTTCTGGGCTTTCGGCGTTATCGGCGTCGGCGACGTCTTGTTTGCTGGCGGTGCCAGGGCCGTAGGGCCGGGGCTGGTTTCCGGTTTTGGCGCCGGTTTTGATGCCTGTTGAACCATGGCGACACGGACCGGCGTCTTGCCGGCATCGCGCACAAAAGCCTGATGCGTGGTTGGCGTCAAATCCAGGACTAGGCGATACCCTTGATTGTCGCCGGGGACCAGAATAAACGCCTTGCTGATCGCCGCAGGGGTTCTGACATCCAGCACGACGCGGGAATTCCCCGGTTTAAAAAGACCATAGCGTAGTTTTCGGAAAACCCCGGTGGCGCTTGGCAATGGCCTCGGCGGAAGCCGCCAGCCCACCTCCGGCAAATCAACAACAACCCGGTAAGGATCCTTGAGGGTAAAGACGTTGAAACCGACCTGCTTGGTGACCTCGAAAACGATGCGCGTGGCGGCGCCTTGAACACCAACGCGAACATCGGTCACGACAGTTTTCGCGGCCTCGACCGTTGCCGGAAGACTTAAGCCCAGCACCAATATCAGGGAGGCCGGGGTTCGGCGGAAGCCTCGAACAATATTCAACATTTGGTGCAACACAGGTACATTGACCCCCAAATATATGATCTATAACAGGGACGGATAAACTGCAACCCGATTTTCAGCCCCCTTGCCACCTTAATAATCGGTGCAAAACAAGATGATTGTCGAACCAAAAACCTACCTTTATGTTAACACCGCGATCTTCCTGGGTCATCCAATCTGGTTTTTTTCTATTTTGGCCCCCTAAGGACTGAGGTGGTCCCAGAAAATCGGACAGTTGTTTAAGGTGTATTCCACCATTTAATGGAGGAATACGAACATGACGACACGACGCCGGTTTACGCCGAATTTCAAGGCCACGGTCGCGCTTAAGGCGCTGCGTGGCGACAGGACGATCCAGGAGATAGCGGCCAGACACAAGGTGCACCCGAACCAGGTGAGTACCTGGAAGCGCCAGGCGATGGATGGGCTTGGTGATGTATTCTCGAACGGCGCGGAGCACGCCCGCCGGGATCGTGAATCCGAGGTCCACGATCTGCACGCCAAGATCGGCCAGTTGACGGTGGAACGGGATTTTTTGGCCAAAGGGCTCAAGCGATGAGCCGGGGGGAGCGCAAGGCAATGGTCCGACGCGATATCCCCGGCCTCAGCTTGAGCCGACAGTGCCAAGTTCTTTCGATCAGTCGATCATCGTTCTATTACACGCCGAAGGGCGAGAGCGCGGAGAACCTGGCGCTGATGCGGCGCATCGACGAGCTGTTTCTCAAGTATCCGTTTTACGGTAGCCGTCAGATGGTGCGCCAGTTGCAGCGCGAAGGCATCCGCATCGGCCGTCATCGGGTTCGCAGGTTGATGCGCTTGATGGGGCTGGAGGCGATCTATCAAGCGCCGAGAACCAGCGACCCCCATCCGGCGCATCGGATTTATCCCTATCTTCTGAGGAAACTTGTGATCGAGCGGCCCAATCATGTCTGGTGCGCCGACATCACCTATATCCCTGTTCAGCGCGGCTTTCTTTATCTGGTGGCGATCATGGACTGGGCAACCCGCCACGTCCTTGCATGGCGGCTATCGAACACCATGGATGC
>DASCOC010000261.1:0-2123 GCA_036011805.1 Rhodospirillales bacterium | reverse complement strand
CGGCCGAATGGTTCGGTTCGCTCGAAGACCACCTGAGCGCGCAACGCCAGGAGATCGCCCGACGAATCCTGCGCGAAATCAACGAACGGCTGGGATTCCTCAAGAACGTCGGGCTGGAATACCTGACGCTGTCGCGTGCTTCGGCGACGCTGTCGGGGGGCGAGAGCCAGCGCATTCGCCTAGCGTCGCAGATCGGCTCGGGACTGACGGGGGTGCTCTATGTCCTCGACGAACCTTCCATCGGCCTTCACCAGCGTGACAACAACCGGCTGCTGGCAACCTTGATCAGGCTTCGCGACCTGGGCAACACGGTGATCGTCGTCGAGCACGACGAGGATTCCATCCGCAACGCCGATTACCTCATCGACATGGGTCCCGGCGCCGGCATCCACGGCGGCCAGGTCGTCGCCAGCGGGTCGGCCAGGAAAATCATGGCATCGCCCGATAGCCTGACCGGCAAGTACCTGACTGGCATCGAACAAGTGCCGATGCCCGGCACCCGCCGCAGCAACGGCAAGGAACATAAACTGACCGTCCGCGGCGCCAGGGCCAACAACCTGGAAAACCTCGACGTCGATTTCCCCCTCGGCACCTTCACCTGCATCACCGGCGTTTCCGGCGGCGGTAAATCGTCGCTGGTCGTCGAAACGCTGTACAAGGCGCTGGCGCGCCGCCTGCAAGGGGCCCGGATGCATCCCGGCGATCACGACGCCATCGAGGGCATCGAGCTGCTCGACAAGGTCGTCGATATCGACCAGTCCCCCATCGGCCGCACGCCGCGTTCCAACCCGGCCACCTACACCGGCGCCTTCACCCCGATCCGCGAGTGGTTCTCCGGCATGCCGGAGGCCAAGGCGCGCGGCTACAAGCCGGGGCGCTTTTCCTTCAACGTCAGGGGCGGGCGTTGCGAGGCCTGCCAGGGCGACGGCGTCATCAAGATCGAGATGCACTTCCTGCCCGACGTTTACGTCACCTGCGACACCTGCCATGGGCAGCGCTACAACCGCGAGACGCTCGAAATCCATTTCCGCGGCAAGTCGATCGCCGACGTGCTCGACATGACGGTCGAGGAAGCCGCCGAATTCTTTAAAGCCGTGCCGGCGATCCGCGACAAGATGGTGACCCTGCAACGGGTCGGTCTCGACTACATCCACCTCGGCCAGCAGGCGACGACGCTATCGGGCGGCGAGGCGCAGCGGGTCAAGCTGGCCAAGGAACTCAGCCGCCGCGCCACCGGCAAGACGCTGTATATCCTGGATGAGCCGACCACCGGCCTGCATTTCGAGGACGTCCGCAAGTTATTGGAAGTCCTGCACACGCTGGTCGAGACCGGCAACACCGTGATCGTCATCGAACATAACCTGGAGGTCATCAAGACCGCCGACTGGATCATCGACCTCGGCCCCGAAGGCGGCAACAAAGGCGGCAAACTGGTCGCCGAAGGCACGCCGGAAGACGTCGCCCAAATCAAAGGCAGTTTCACCGGGCAGTATTTGAAGCCTTATCTCGACAAGAGGCGCGGAGCGGCGTCAGCCGCGACAGGGACGAAGAAAGACAAGCGTGCTGCGGTTAAATCGAAGGCGGTGAAGAAGAAAGCTGCGAAACCCCGCTCCGACGCCAAACGGCGAACTAGAAAACGAAAGACTGCATAACATGGCAGGCGTCACCACCGAAATCCGCGGGATCGAGGGCCAGTCTGTGGCCTGGATCACCGTGGATAGACCGGAAAAGATGAACGCCCTCAATTAAGCCCTCATCGCCAAGCTGACCTCCGCCATCGAAGGGCTCATGGATGACGGGGACCTCCGCGCCGTGGTGCTGACGGGCAAAGGCGAGAAGGCCTTCATCGGCGGCGCCGATATCAGCGAGATGGCGGACCTGACCCCGGAAACGGCGGAAACCTTTATTACTGGCCTCCACGGCGCCTCTGCAGCGCTACGCCGGCTGCCGGTTCCGGTCGTGGCGCGCATCCAGGGCTACTGCCTCGGCGGCGGCATGGAGGTGGCGGCGGCGTGTGATATGCGCATCGCGTCCGAGAGCGCCGTCTTCGGCATGCCCGAGGTCGCCTTGGGCCTGCCCTCGGTGATCGAGGCGGCGCTGTTCCCGCGCCTCATAGGCGACGG
>DASCOC010000260.1:0-12638 GCA_036011805.1 Rhodospirillales bacterium | reverse complement strand
CGTTCTTGGCCAGATCGAGGCCGACAGTGGTAACATTCATGGCGGATGGCTCCTTTTGCTCGTGGTTGCATAATGACAACCACACTTTGGCACATTGCGATGCCGGGAGCGGGAGCCATCCACCCCATCTGCTTTTGGCTATTAGCGGACTCTTTCCAGAAGGGTAAATCATGTCCGCTTTATCCCCCGAAAGCGGACATTCGAAGAGATCCCCCTCTACCGTCCCTCGACCCGCCAATCCTCGACCCACAGCGTCGACGTGCCCTGGTGGCCGGTGGGCTCCAGGCCCTTCAGCCATGTCGGCAGGATGTAGGGGTTGGCGCGGAAATACAGCGGGATCACCGGCAGCTCGGCGGCGTAGATCTCCTGCAGGCGGCGCCACATTTGCTTGCGCTTCGGCCGGTTTAATTCGACCTCGATGGATTCCAGCAACGCGTCCATCTCGGTGTTCCTGAAGCCGGTGTAGTTCTGGCCGGCGAAGTTGTTGTCCCGGTGCGGGATATGGGCGGAATGCAGCGTCGTCCGCGGCACGCTCTCCGGCGCGCTGATCCAGGCATACATGATCAGCCCGGTGAATTTACGTTCGGTCACCGTCTGGCCGAAGAACACGCGGGCCGGTTCGTTCCTGATCCGGACTTCGATGCCGAGCCGCTTCCACTGGCTTTGCAGCACCTGTTCGACCAGTTCGCGCGACCGGTTGCCGGCGGTGGTCATCAGTTCCAAGCGCAGCGGTTCTCCCTTTTTGTTGTGGCGGATGCCGCGTTTGCGCACCGACCATCCGGCTTCGTTCAGTAACCTGCCGGCCTTCTTCGGATCGTAAGCGTATTTTTGAATGTCGCCGGCATAGACCCAGTCCAGCGGATTGACGCTGGTATGGGCGACCGGCTGGCGCCCGGCGAACAGTTTTTCACTAATGGCGCCGCGGTCGATGCCCAAAATCAACGCCCGGCGCACCCGGAGGTCCTTGAGGATCGGATTGTCCAGGTTGAGGTCCAAGTGCTCGTAGATCAGCCCGGGTTTATAGGAGATGTTGAACTTGCCCCGTTGGCGCTTTTCGAACGCCAGCGCCTGATCGATGGTCAAGCCCAATTCGCCGGCGATCATGTCGATGTTGCCGGAAAGCAGGTTGGCCTCCAGCGCCGCGGTGTTGGGAATGACGCGGACGATGATCCGCTTGAACGCCGGCTTCTTGCCCCACCAGGTCGGGTTCGGCTCCAACACCACGTGCGATCCGCTTTCGACACCGGCGATCAGGTAGGGGCCGAAATAAAGGCCCTCGTTGGTGGTGTCGGTGTCGAAGACGGTGCGGTTCTTGTAGGCGAGCGGGTCGGCGAAGTTAATTTCATCCAAATGCGCCGGGATCAGCTCGAACCCGTTGATGGCGTTATATTCAAACGTCAGCTTGTCGAAGTGCAGGGTGAAGGTCTTGGCGTCCTTGACGTCGATTTTGTAGAGGCTGCGGTAAAACTCCATGTCGCCGACGCCGGTTTTCTTGTGGCGCCCGACCTTCCAGGTAAAGACCACGTCCTTGGTCGAGACCGGTTTGCCGTCGCCCCAAGTGGCGTCCGCACGAATGCTGTAGGTGACGGCGATGCCCTGTTGGCCCTTGGCCGTCTTCTCCGGCTGGGCGAGGCCGTTTTCGATGGTCGGCAGGGTGACGCACAGCATGCAGACCAGCTTCCAGTCCTTGTCGTACGAGGTGAAGGGCCGGCGCGTCATCGCCAGGATATAGGTCTTGGCCAGCATGGCATCGATGTTGGGATGAAACGTCGACGGGAACTGGGTAATGCCGATCACCAGTTGATCGGTATTTTTTTGCGCCTGGGCCGGGCCTGTTGAATAAACCCCGGTCAGGATCAACAGGCAGGCGGCAATGGCCGCTATTAATCTCATGCCGCCATCTTAGGGGGAAATGCGCCGAATGTAATACCCGATCAGCGCCTTGGCTTTGGGCGACGACCAATCGGCGGCGCCTTTCATGTAGCCCATCATCCGGCCCTGGTGATCGATGACGACGCTGAGGGGCAGGGCGTTGCCGACCTTGAGGGCGTCTAGGATTCTGCCGGCGGGATCGAGATAGACCGGCAGCGTGTCGAGCTTGAGTTTTTTAAGGTAGGCCGCGACCGCCTTGGCGCCGCCTTCATCGATGGCCAGGGCGACAACGGTGAAGCGGTTGCCGCCCAGGGTGGCTTGCAGGTTGCCGAGTGTCGGCAGCTCGTGCACGCAGGCCGGGCACCAGGTCGCCCACAGGTTCAGCAGAACCACCTTGCCGGCGAAATGGTTGAGCGTGGTGACACCGCCGTTGAGCGTATAAATCGGCGCCGCCGGGGCTTGATCGGCGGGGGTGAGCAGGGTGAACGGGCGGTTGACCCCCTGGAACGCAGGCGGGTCGTTCTCCGGCGCCGCCGCCTCGACGGTGCCGGTGAGGAGAGCCAAAAAGACGAACAGCGGCCAACGGCAACGCTTGGTCATGGCAGGGGCCTTTGCCTACGCCGCGCCTTTGCCGCCGTGGGCCTGGGACCAGCCGGTCGGATCGTCGAGGAAGGCGCGGACGCCGTCGATGGCGGCGGCGGAGAAATACTGGCCTTCCTCGGCCGCCTGCAGGACATGCTGCCAAGTCGCCAGGTAATGCAGATTGATGCCGAGGCCGGCCATGGTTTCCTCGGCGCCGGGAAAGGCCTCGTAATAAAAGACCACGAAAATATCGCTGACCTCGGCGCCGGCGGCCCGCAAGGCATCGATGAAGGTGATCTTGGAGCCGCCGTCGGTGGCCAGGTCCTCGACCAGCAACACACGGTCGCCGTCGTCGAAATGGCCTTCGATCTGGGCGTTGCGGCCGAACCCCTTGGGTTTCTTGCGCACGTACAGCATCGGCTTGGATTGCGCCTCCGCGATCCAGGCGGCGTAGGGGATGCCCGCCGTCTCGCCGCCGGCGACGGCGTCGATGGCGTCGAAGCCGATCTCGCGTTGTAGTTTTTCGCCCGCCAACTGCATGATCCGTTGCCGCGCTTCGGGGAACGAAATCACCAAACGGCAATCGATATAGACCGGGCTGGCCCAGCCGGCGGTCAGGATATAGGGCTTTTCGGGACGGAAATTGACCGCCTTGATATCGAGTAACAGCCGCGCCGTCTCGAGCCCGGCGGCGTCATCGGCAGGGTCAGGGGAATTGGGCATCGGGTCTCCTTGATCTCTGTCGCTTCTGTTTAGAGGCAAACGGCAGCGGTGACAATTGCCAAGTCAACGGCGCCGAAACAGCCGCCTACAAACTTTAGATTTCAGAATTACTAACTTTCTTGTTTGTCAGCCTACAACCTTATTAGTAGGGTGCCCGGATGGATGCCCCAACCGAAAACACCCCGCGCCGGTATTTGGAGCTCGCCATCGATATCGTCGGTGGCCAATCGGCCTTGGCCCGCGCCTGCGGCGTTAAACAGGGGCATGTTTGGGCGTGGTTGAACAAGTCCGGCCGTTGCCCGGCGAAATACGTTTTTGCCGTCGAGGAAGCCAGCAACGGGAAAATCACCCGCCACCAGCTTCGCCCCGATCTTTACCCCGTTTCTGAATCTAGGAATGCAGAACCCATGACAACATCCCCAAAAAAATCCCCTAAAAAAAGCCCCAAAAAAACCGGGTCAAAAAAGGGCGCGCTCAAAATCGCTATTTACGGCGCCGGCGCCATCGGCGGTTATTTGGGCGTTCAATTGTCGCTCGCCGGTCATGACGTGACCCTGATCGCCAGAGGCCCACACCTGAAGGCGATGAAGAAAAACGGCCTGAAGCTATTAATCGACGGCGAGGAACGCATCGCCAAGAAATTCTTTTGCACCGACGACCCGGCCGAAGCCGGCCCCCAGGATTACGTCATCGTCACCCTGAAATCGCATCAGGCCTATGACGCGGCGGCGCGGTTCGGTCCATTGATGGGGCCGGAAACGGCGGTGGTCACGGCCATGAACGGGGTGCCCTGGTGGTATTTCTACAAACTCAAAGGCAAGCATGAGAACCACCGGCTGGAGAGTGTCGATCCCGGCGGCTGGCAGTGGAAGTCCATCGGCCCCGAGAGGGCCATCGGGTCGGTCGTCTACCCGGCAACGGAGATCGTCGCGCCGGGCGTCATCAAGCACGTCTACGGCAATAAGTTCACCCTGGGCGAGCCCGACGGCATCACCACCGAGCGGGTGCAGAAATTGAGCGATGCCCTAAACGACGCCGGACTGAAAGCGCCGGTCCGCGACAACATCCGCGACGACATCTGGATCAAGCTTTGGGGCAACCTGTGCTTCAACCCGATCAGCGCCTTGACCGGGGCGACCCTGGATGTGGTCGCCACCGACACCGCGACCCGCATTCTTTCGCGCTGCATGATGATCGAAGCTCAGACCATCGGCGAGGCGCTCGGCGTTCATTTCCGGGTCGATGTTCACCGCCGCATCAACGGTGCCGCGGATGTCGGCCCGCACAAGACCTCAATGCTTCAGGACCTGGAAAACCTCAAGCCCATGGAAATCGACGCCCTGGTGACGGCGGTCCAGGAAATGGGGCGGATGGTGGATGTCGAAACGCCGTATATCGACTCGGTGCTTGGCCTCATCCAACAGCGCGGCCGGATGCTGGGCCTGTATCCGACCTTTTCCGCCACCGACCTGGCGTCCGACGCCGCCAATAAGGAAGATGCCAGGGAGCTTGTAGACTGATATACCTCCAGGGCACGATAACCCGGGAGGAGGCATAGCTTAAGTGAATCGCAAGGAACGCCGTGCGCTTCGGCGCGGGAAAAATCGCGCCAATAAAACCGACCCGTCGGTGGCGGCGGACTTGAAGAACGCCGAGGCGTTGATGGATTCCGGCGACATGGTGGCGGCGGAAAGGGCCTTTCAAGAGGTTACCTGCAAAGACCCGCTGAATGCCGAGGCCTATCACATGCTGGCGCTGATCGCCTATGCCGGCGGCCACATGGTCGAGGCCGGTGAACGAATCCTCGAAGCCACCACCCGCAACGACGACGACCCCGCCATCCACGCCAATTGCGGCGCCATCATGAACCTGCTGGGCCGGCCCCAGGAAGCCGAAGCCGCCTGCCGCCATGTCATCGACCTGGACCCCGATCACGCCGAAGCCCATAACAATCTTGCCGTGTCGCTGGAGGTTCAGGGCCGCCTTGACGAAGCCCGTGACGCCGCCACCCGTGCCATCGAGCTGGATGCGGATTATGTCGAGGCCCACATCAATCTCGGCAACATTACGCTGCGCTCAGGCGACCCCGAGGCGGCGGTGGAATGCTACCGGGCGGCGATCGCCATCAATCCCGAAAACCTGATGGCCAGGGCCAACTTAGGCGTCGCCCTTCGCGAAGCCGGCGACCTGGATGGGGCCGAGGCCGCATGCCGCGCCGCCCTCGAGATCAACGCCGAATTCGCCGAAGCCCACAACAGCCTCGGCAACGTGCTGAAGGAGAAAAGGGACTGGGCCGGCGCCAAGGACGCGTTTCAGGCGGCCATGGTCTGCCGGCCGGGGTATTGGGAGGCGCACCTGAATTTGGCCGCCGTCAACTTTAAAGACGGCGACATCGAAGCCGCCCAGGCCCATTACCGTGACATCTTGGCGACCCAGGAAAACCTGGCCGAAGCCCATGAAGGGCTTGGCGTCGTGTTGCTGGCGGCGGGGCAGCTGGACGATGCCGTCGAGCATTTTCAGAAGGCGGTGGAGATCAAGCCCACCCTTGGCACTGCGCAATACAATCTGGCCACCGGCGCCGCCGAAAGCATTGACGATACCCAAGTCACGGCCATGCGCGCCTTGTTTCAAGACAAAAGGCTTTCCGACCCGGACCGGGCCAAACTTCATTTCGCGCTGGGGGAAATCAACCATCAACGGGGAAATGTCGAGACCGCGTTCGCCGATTTCGAGGCCGGCAACGAACTCGTAAAAACCCTGTTGGAAAGAAAGGGATTGGGCTTCGATGTCGAGGCCTTCGAGCGGCGGATTTTGGCGATTAAGTTCGCTTACAACGCCGAGCTTCTGGCCGCAGGCAAAGATGGCGGCGATTCCACCGACAAGCCGGTTTTCATCGTCGGCCTGCCGCGGTCGGGAACGACGCTGGCCGAACAAATTATCGCCAACCACCCCCAGGTCGCCGGCAAGGGGGAAATGGGCTTTATCCGTGTCCTGTGTAGCGAAGACGCCGCCCTGGCCGAGGCCGTGGCAGGAGAAGCCAAGGGAAAAATAGCCGAAAAAATCGTCGCCGATCTGGCCGACCGCTACCTGGAACGGCTGACCGAAGGCGCCGAAGATGCCGCCCGGATCACCGACAAGACGCCCTACAATTTTCTTTACCTCGGCCAGATCCAGTTACTTTTTCCGCACGCCCATATTGTCCATTGCCGGCGTGATCCCCTGGATGCGGGCTTTTCGTGCTATCGCCAGAACTTTACCGGGCCCCATGCCTGGGCCTGCGATCTCGGCGATATCGGGCACTTCCAGCAGGCCTCCGAACGGCTGATGGCGTATTGGAAAGAGGCGTCGTCGCTTTCCATTATCGACCTTCAATACGAAGACATGGTCGCCGACCAGGAAGCCACCAGCCGCAAGCTGATCGACTTCCTCGGCCTGGAATGGGACGCGGCGTGTCTGGATTTCCACACCTCCGAGCGCCCGGTGCTGACGGCATCCAATTGGCAGGTGCGAAAACCGCTATACACCTCCGCCGTCGGCGGCGCCGCGCCCTACGAAGAATTCCTCGGCGATTTGAAGGCTTCCATCGCTGGGTAAGTAATCGGGATGTCCGCTTTCGGGGCCAAAGCGGCCATTACAATCGAAGCCAGCACCGGCAGGCCCGGTGTATGAAGAGCCTTGACACTTTACATTTATTGAATATGTTTATCGCCAGTGATGTCCTCCCTAGGTTTCATCTTCCTCCCCCCAGGTTTAGGTGAACATCATCACTTCTCTTATAAGCCGGGCCTTTCGAGGTCCGGTTTATTCTTGAAATAAACCGACAATCGCCTCCCGAAGGGCTCTTATGCCCGTCTTTGATGCCCTAGTTGCTTTTATGCCGGGGCATGTAGCCGCCGTCGCTTAGGCCGGCAAAGTGGTTGGCGATTTCCGGGTGGTTGATGGGCTGACCGGACGGGTCGGGTTCAAGGTTGCGCTCGGCGACATAGGTTTGCACCGCACTGCCGTCGACGAGGACGTGATACCAGGGGCGGTCCTTGGGCGGCCGGCTTTTGGCGACATTGTCATACCATTCCGCGGTGCCGAGAAAATGGGGGTCGACATCGATGACCACGCCCCGGTAATCGAAAAGGCTGTGCACGATCAGGTCACCGGGAGCGAATTTCGCTTCGGTGGTGCTCATGGGGCTGATTATAGCATCCTTGCGGCGTCGGCAGATGCTTTCTTGAGGGCGCGTTTTATGCGACCTTTCCGGCCATGAATACCGATCGCCAAGCCGGGAAACCGCCCCTGGTCTGGGTGTTGGCCGATGACCGCGCCGGCAACCGCAGCCAGTGCCTGGGCGTCGCCGCGGCGCTGGGCCCCGATTACCTGGTCAAGGAGATCGCCTATTCACCGTGGGCAGCGTTACCCAATGCGGTGTTGGGGGCTTCCTTCATCGGGCTTGCCAGTTCCAGCCGTGCGCAGTTGACGCCGCCGTGGCCGGATATGGTGATCGCCGCCGGCCGCCGTACCGCCCCGGTGGCGCGGCGGATTGGTCGTCTTGTCAAAGCCGGGGGCGGCAGCGGTTGCGCCTTGATCCAGATTATGCATCCGGGCGCCGGCGTGGGGGACTTTTCGCTGATCGCCCAGCCCAACCACGATCAACCGGCCCAAGGCGAAAACATCATCCCGATCACCGGGGCGCCGCATCGGTTGACCCCTGAACGGCTGAAACAGGAGATGTCGACATGGCAGGGCCGCTTCGATGACTTGGCGAAACCGTGGATTGCCCTGATCGTCGGCGGTTCGACCCGGCGGCGGCGCTTTACCCCGGCGATGGCCCGCGAATTGGGCGCGCGGGCGTCGAAATTGGCTTTGCTGGCGGGGGGATCGCTTTTGGTCAGCACCAGCCGCCGCACCGGCGAGGCAGCGGATACGCTGATTGAGGCGATCACCGCGCCGAGCCGGATTTTCCGCTGGGATAGGGGGGCCGTGGAAGACAATCCCTATCACGGCTATCTGGCCCTGGCCGATACGGTTGTCGTCACCGGGGATTCGGTCTCTATGTGCACGGAAGCCTGCGCCGGGAACGGGCCGGTTTATATCTACGCGCCGCCCGCCTTGACGGTACCGAAGCATGCCCGCCTGCATGCGGAGCTCTACCAACTTGGCTATGCCCGGCCGCTCACCGGAGAGTATGAAGCCTGGTCGCATCCGCCCTTGAACCCGGCCATTGAGGTGGCCGCTGAAATCAAGAAGCGCTTAGGGGGATAGCGGGCCGATGCCGAAGTTTTCCGCCAACCTTTGGTATTTGTTCCAAGAGCTGGAGATGTTGGACCGCATCGATGCCGCCGCCGCGGCCGGGTTCAGAGGCGTTGAATATCATTTTCCCTATCAATGGAATGCCGCCGATTTGACCGAACGCCTGGCCGAACACGGACTTGAACAGGTTCAGATCAACGCCCCGCCCGGCGATTGGCAGGCCGGGGATCGCGGCCTGGCCGGATTGCCGGGACGCGCCCAGGAATTTCGGGATTCCATCGAACACGCCATCGATTATGCCAAGGCCCTGAATTGCCCCTTGGTCCATGTCATGGCCGGGATCGTTGACCGGGAGACGGACTTGGACGCGGCGATTGAAACCCTGGCCGAAAATCTCAACACCGCCGCCGGTGCCTGTAAGAAAGAAGGGATCGGGGTGCTGATCGAGGCCCTCAACCCCAAGGACGTTCCCGGTTATCTGATCGGCGATACGGCCAAGGCCCTTTCTGTGATCGAGGCCGCCGGTAAAGACAACCTGTTCCTTCAGTACGACCTTTATCACGGCGCCATCAACGGCGAGGACCTGTTGGCCGCGGTGCGCGACAACCTTGGCCGGATCAGGCATATCCAGGTGGCCGGGGTTACCGGTCGCGGCGAGCCGGATGCCGAAGACGGGGGCGGCATCGATTTTCCGGCCCTGTTCGATGCCATCGACGGGCTTGGATATCAAGGCTGGATCGGGTGTGAATACTCGCCCCGGGCCGGCACCGTGGAAGGCCTGGGATGGGCTAAGGATTACGGTATCGGCTAACCCCGACAACCTTCAAAACTTGCGAAAACTCAAGGAATTCCCGGCTTTTTCGAGAATGTGTGACGGCCGTCATTTGCCTTCAGCAACACTTGCGGTAAAAGCGTTGCAACAAGAGGAGGTGCGTGTGAAAAAGCAATACTTCGAATTGAACCGTTTGATCGAGCGTCTTCACCGGCGTTTTATTGATGTCCTCAAGACCGAATTGAACAGGATCGGGGTGCGGAACATCAACGGGGTCCAGGCACTGCTTCTTTCCAACATCGGCGAAGAGAAAATCACCATCCGTGATTTGGTCGAACGCGGATATTATCTGGGCTCCAATGTTTCTTACAACATCAAGAAACTGACCGATCTCGGCTATCTTAATCAGGAACCCACCCCCCACGACCGCCGCTCGGTCACCGTCAGCCTGACCGAAAAAGCCTTGGAGGTCGTCCGGTCCTTGCGTGAAGTGCAAGACCAAAACGCCGTCGCATTTTCCAATCAAGGCGGCGGTCCCGAGGACATTGATGAAATTTGCAAGCGGTTGAAGGCGCTGGAAAGAACCTGGTCCGATTACATCAGCTACGGGGACGAGGCCGCCTAGAGGCGCTTAACCTTCGTCATCTTCAGTGAATAAAGGCAGGACTTCCAGGGCGCTGGCAATGGAGTCGGCGGTGAGGGTCTGAAAACCGTCACCGCTCAACGCCATCGCGGCTTCACGTTCACCGCTGTCGGCGCCGTGCCCGGTTTGCACATGCAGGCCGCCGGCCAGCCCTATTGTCTTACCGGCCTTCAGGTCGCCGGCGCGGTCGCCGATAATCCATGAACGGCCAATGTCCAACGCCATCCGCTCCGTGGCGTCCAGCAACATTCCGGGATTGGGTTTTCGCCACGGATGATCGGCTTGGTCATAGGGCGGCTTGCCGTCGCCATGATAGGGGCAGGCGAAAACCGCATTGAGGAAGGCGCCGCCCTTATCCAGCTCTTCGATAATTGTTTCCTGAACCTGGATAAATTCGTTCCAGCCATAAAGGCCGCGGGCAATGCCGGCCTGGTTGGTGATGACGATTACCGGAATGCCGAGTTGATTGGCTTTGGCAATGACGTCTATGGCGCCATCAATGATGCTGACATCATCGGGCCGGTGCAGGTAATTGGTGTCTTCGACAATCACCCCGTCGCGGTCCAGAAACAGCGCCCGGTGGCGACCGCTTCCCTGCGGCCGGTTCAAAACCTGTGACCACAGACCATGTTCGTCCAGTTCTGCGCCTACGGGCAGGGGGTCTTTCAGTTCAGTCAATTCCATCTACTCGGGACATGTTTAAGGAATTCCTTTAATATGATATCCCCGGCGCCGGGGAAAGACGCCGTTTAAGGAAAGTCGCCATGGATCCCGATAAATCCTCTGAAATTAACCCTGATAACTTTGCCCAATGCACGGCGCGGTGGGGGTTGCTGGCCTTTGGCTGGGTCAATGTCGGGCTCGGCATGATCGGCGTCGTCGTTCCTGGCATGCCGACGACGGTGTTCTTGATCATCGCCGTATGGGCGTTTTCCAAAAGTTCCGTCCGCTTTCAACGCTGGCTTTGGGAACATCAAACCTTCGGGCCTTCGATCCGGGCCTGGCATGAACATCGGGTGATTCCGAAGAAAGCCAAGATCATGGCATCGTTAATGATGGCCGCCAGCTTCATCTATGTGACCTTCTTCGTCGCCGAAAGCTGGGTGCTGCCGGCGGTATTGGCCGCCGTGCTGGTGCCCTCGGCGGCGTTTATCCTGAGCCAAGCCAGCACCACGCCGGACCCGTCTCCGGTGGCGGAAACCAGCGAACCGTCTTAAGGCTTATTATTACGCAAATGCGTCGTCGCGGATGTAACCATCCGCTCGGGATTTGCTCTATTCGCCCGTAAACGCCTGGATGCCGGTCTGCGCACGGCCCAGGATCAGGGCGTGGATATCGTGGGTGCCTTCGTAGGTGTTGACGGTTTCCAGATTCATCAGATGGCGGATGACGTGGAATTCATCGTTGATGCCGTTGCCGCCGTGCATGTCCCGGGCCAAGCGCGCGATATCCAGCGCCTTGCCGGCGGAATTGCGCTTGATCATGGTGATGTTTTCAGGCGGGCAGTCGCCTTCATCCAGCAACCGTCCCACCCGCAGGCAGGCCTGAAGGCCGATGGTGATTTCCGTTTGCATGTCGGCCAGCTTTTTCTGGATCAATTGGTTGGCGGCCAAGGGGCGTCCGAATTGTTTGCGGTCCAGGGTGTATTGCCGCGCCGCGTGCCAGCAAAATTCGGCCGCGCCAAGCGCCCCCCAAGCGATGCCGAAACGCGCCTTGTTGAGGCACCCGAAGGGGCCGCTGAGGCCCTTCACATTGGCGAACATGTTTTCTTCCGGCACGAAAACCTGGTCCATGACCACTTCGCCGGTGGGCGAGGCGCGCAGTGAAAACTTGCCTTCGATCTTGGGCGCGGTGAGGCCCTTCATGCCTTTTTCGAGGATAAAGCCGCGGATGACCCCGTCGAGCTTGGCCCAGATGATGAAGATGTCGGCGATGGGAGAATTGGAAATCCACATCTTGTTGCCGGTCAAGACATAGCCGCCGTCGACTGCCTCGGCCTTTGATTTCATGCCGCCGGCGTCGGAGCCAAAATCCGGTTCGGTCAAGCCGAAGCAGCCGATCAATTCCGCCGTCGCCAGCTTGGGCAGGTATTTTTTTCGTTGCTCCTCTGAGCCGTATTCATAAATCGGGTGCATGGTCAGCGACGACTGGACGCTCAACACGGAACGGTAACTGGAATCGACCCGTTCGATTTCGCGCGCCGCCAGCCCGTAACAGACATGATTGACCCCGGCGCAGCCGTATTCTTCGGGCAGGGTGGAACCCAATAGCCCCAGGGCGCCCATTTCGGCCATGATCTCGGGATCGAAAACTTCGTTGCGATTGGCCTCCAGAATGCGGGGCATCAGCTTGTCCTGGGCATAATCGCGGGCGGTGTCGCGGACCAGGCGTTCCTCTTCGCTGAACTGGTTTTCAATCAGGAACGGATCGTCCCATTGGTAGGTGCTGTTGGATGCCACGGTTACTATTATCCTTAATCAGTTTTCAGTTGGGTAACGCCGATCATGCTGTCGCGGGTGACCAGCGCGCTTAGGCGCTCTTCATCCATGCCCTCGGTGCCGCGGCGCAATTCATTGACGTTTACCAACTTGCGCTTGTCGTCACCGATAAGACGCATGATGGCATCGACCCGTTTTTCCCAGGCGGTGTGATCATGTTCGGACTGATCAACGGGCCCGGCGTCTTGCCCGCCCATGTCATGGTGACGTCGCATGCTTCGATCCATTTTCCGGCATTCGGTAAAAATGCTGACATGGATTGAGCGCCTGGGCAAGGACGGGTCATCAAAGACAAGAGGTTAAGTGG
>DASCOC010000259.1:0-2350 GCA_036011805.1 Rhodospirillales bacterium | reverse complement strand
CCGAAGATACGACCACCGAAACCGCCGATAAGCTGACCCTCACCGTCGCCTGCGCCCAGCGCGTCAAGGCGCTGCGCGAAATGGAAGGCAACGCGGATTTGATGCTGCGCGTTGCCGTTTCCGGTGGCGGTTGTTCGGGGTTTCAGTATGGCTTCAGTCTCGACGACACCATCGCTGATGATGACCTGACCTTCGAGCGTGACGGCGTTAAAATCGTGGTCGATGAGACGTCCTTAGAGCTCTTGGAAGGTTCGGAAGTCGACTACACGGAAGACCTGGGCGGCGCCTATTTCCAGGTCACCAACCCCAACGCGACATCCAGTTGCGGTTGCGGGTCTTCGTTCGCGATCTAACGCCCCGTCAGTGGCTCTTGATCCAGCCTGCTATCGCCTCCACCACCTTTTCCTCAATTCCCAGAAAACCGTGATGGCTTTTGGCGCCGCATTCCTTGCCGTTGCCGGATGAGCCGCCCTCAAAAATCAACAGTTCGGCGCTTTTCGATCCGGTTAATGCGGCCTTGATGTCCTTGGCTCCGGAAATTGTCGTCAGCGCACAGCCGTCATCGTTATGGTGAACGACCAGCACCGGCTTCGCGATACCGCCAAGGTTGAAATCGAGGACATTGCCGCCGTGCCGGGTCGTCACGCCCACCGAAGAGGTCAGAACCACGCCGTCGGGACCGCCTTCCTTGATGTTCGCCGCCACGTTGGCGACCGAGGTGGAGCCCCGGCTGGTACCCACCAGCCACAACGGAAGCCCGGGATATTTTTTCCGCAGGCGTCTAATCGTCTTTTTGATGTCCCCGGCGTGCTCGATGGTCATTCGGTAATCGAAGGTCAGGCCCTCGCCCTTTCGGTGGTCTGACGGTGCATCGAACAACATCGTGACCAAGCCTTTGGCGGCAAAGGCTTTGCGAGAACGGGTGAGGAAATTCCCCTTGGTGCCCTTGAAGGTGCCGTCGTTCTTGATCTTCACCAAGCCGCTGCCGCCGGGAAACAGCACCACCACCGCCTTGGCGTCGCCGGGATCGTCGGCAAGCATCTTCAGAAAAATTCCGGGCCGCGGCTTGATCTTATGAACGTCCTCGGCGAAGACCGGCGATGCGGCAAGCCCGGCGAGGCAAAAGGAAAGCATCAATGGTCTGAAAAAAGACATCACTTAATCCTTTTCCCTGCTTGAATTCGAAGCGCCACCCCGCGAGAGTCTATACCATCAAATTTTGAATTTCGACACTCCAACCGAAGGGTTAATCCGTGGTCAAGATAGCAACCTGGAACGTCAATTCCATCAAGGCGCGGCTGCCGGTGGCGATGCAATGGCTCAACCAATTCCAGCCCGATGTCGTGTTGTTGCAGGAAATAAAATGCGTCGACGAGGCCTTTCCGGGGCTCGAAATCGGCGACCTCGGCTATAACGTCGCCGTTTCCGGCCAGAAGACCTATAACGGCGTCGCCATCCTGTCCAAATTGCCCATCGAGGTCGGACTGACCGCCCTTCCCGGCGACGACAATGACGATCATGCACGCTATATCGAAGCCCTGGTGACGCCCAAAGGGGGGGATGTGGTTCGGGTCGGCTCCATTTACCTGCCCAACGGCAACCCGACCCGCAACGAAGACGGCAAGGATTCTGAAAAATATCTTTACAAGCTCAAGTGGATGGAACGCCTGATCAACCACACCAAGGCGTTGATGAAGACGGAGGATGATTTTGTCCTCGGCGGTGATTACAACATCTGCCCCACCGATACGGACTTGTACGACCCGGTCGGGTTCGCCGATGACGCTTTATGCCGGCCGGAAAGCCGGGCGCGGTTCCGGCGACTCATGTATTTAGGCCTGACCGACGCCTTTCGGGCCTTCAACACCAGCCCCCATCTTTACAGTTATTGGGATTATCAGCGCGGCGCCTGGGCCAAAGACAACGGGCTGTTGATCGATCACTTGCTACTAAGCCCCGGGGCCGCCGACCGGCTCAAGGCGTCCGGCATCGATAAAACGCCAAGGGGAATGGAAAAGGCGTCCGACCACACGCCGGTGTGGTGCGAACTGGAAGGCTAGATCAGAGGAGAAGCCGTATGAGCAAATCGCTGCAAGGGGGATGCCTTTGCGGCAGGGTACGTTTTACCCTGCAGGAACCGCCCCTTCGTGCCACGCACTGCCACTGCCGCATGTGTCAGTTGGCGGCGGGGGCGCCTTTCGTCACCTGGGCCGTGGTGCGTCAGGCCGATTTTTCCTGGACCCTCGGCGAGCCCAGACTATTCCCTTCCTCGGACTTAGCCGAGCGCGGCTTCTGCGCAGCGTGCGGAACAGCCCTTACGTTCCGCTTTTTGAACGAGAACAACGAAATC
>DASCOC010000258.1:0-5854 GCA_036011805.1 Rhodospirillales bacterium | reverse complement strand
CGAGTTCGCAATCGGAAAATAGGGTCTCGACTTCCTCTTCCGTCGCCAGCCTGACATCGTGTTGGAGAATGGCCTCGACATCGTCAAACCGGATGTGGCGGGACGCCGGCAGCACCGCCAAAAGATAGTCATCCTCTTTTTTCAACAAAACCGCCTTGGCGATGTTTGAGCCGGGAATGTGGCTGGCCTGGGCGGTTTTGGTTGAAGACAGGGTGTAAGGATGGGCGAGTGTGTCGTACTCGATGTGGTTGTCGGATAGGTACTGTTTAAGGGAAATTGCGATGGCCATGGTGAACCTCCTATCTAGGCGAAGGCATCCCGAATGTAAGAAACACCGGGCGCCCCCGGCGGCATGAATTCTACCACAATTTCGGGCCTCATTATATTGATTTGAGTTAGGCCAAGCCTCAGGCCGCGTCGTCTGGCGCACCGCTGGTGACACCCAAATCCTTCAAGGTTTCCCTGATCGCGTCCAGGGCACCGTTGATGACGGCGGCGTCCAAATCACCGATGCAGCCGATGCGGAAACTGGGTGCGACGGTTAGCTTGCCGGGGTAGATGACGTAGCCGCGTCCGGCCAGGGCATCGTAAAAGGCCTGGAAGTTAAACGCCTTATCGGCGGGCATCTTGAAGGTGACGATGATCGGCGCTTGTAGGGTGTCCGCCAACAGGGTCTCGAACCCCAGCGCTCGCATGCCGTCGATCAGGATTTTGCAATTGGCGGCATAGCGTGCATGGCGGCCTTCGGCGCCGCCTTCGGCCTCGAACTGTTGCAACGCAGCATCGAAGGCGCAGATCACGTGGGTCGGCGGGGTGAACCGCCATTGGCCGTTATTTTCCATCGCTACCCACTGCTCGTAGAGGTCGAGACTCAGGGCATGGGCGTTGCCTTGGCAGCCCTCCAACGCCGATTGGCGGATGATGGCGTAGCCCATGCCGGGCACCCCTTCCAGGCACTTATTGGACGATGCCATCAAGGCGTCAAAGGGGACCTCGGCGGCATTGATGGGCAGCGCCCCGAAGGCGCTCATGGCGTCGATGATCAGGCGGCGACCGCCCGCGGCGGTGATGCGGGCAATGTCGGCGATGGGGTTGAGGATTCCCGACGTCGTCTCACAATAGACGGCAACCACATGAGTGATATCGGCGTCCGCCTTCAGGGCGGCATCCAGGTCGTCGAGGCCGGGCGGCGTATCCTCCGGCGTTTCCAGGGTGTCATAGGCGCGCCCGGCGTAGTCCAGGATTTTGGCCATGCGCTGGCCGTAAGCCCCGTTAATCAGCACCAGGGCCTTTTCTTGTTTGGCGATCATGGTGCCGAGGGTTGCTTCGACGGCAAAGGTGCCGCTGCCCTGCACCGGTACGCAGACGTGGCTGCCGTCGCCGCCGGCGATGGCGATAAGGCGGTCGCGGACGCGCTTATTGGTTTCGATGAACACCGCATCGCGCGATCCCCAATCATGCAGCATCGCCTCCTTGGTCTGGGCCGAAGTGGTCAGCGGGCCGGGGGTGAGCAGCCAGGGGTCTTTATCGGGTAGGGTCATGGAACGAGTCCTTGTTTTTGATGTTAACGTTTGCGCCAAGCCTGGGTTCGACGCGCCAGGCCGCGGGTGAGGACCGCATGGATCAGGCGCGCACCGCCGGCGGTGAGCACGATCATCATGCCCATGGCGGCGGCCGAGGCCTGTTCGCCGGCGTCGTCCATGTTGAGGACCGCCACCGACGCCAGCGCCGTGTCTGGCGAATACAGGAACACGACGGCGGACACCGTGGTCATGGCGTTGACGAACAGGTACATGGAAATATCCAGGATCGCGGGCACGCAGATCGGCACCGTCACCCGCCAGAAGGTCTTGAAGAACGGCACCTTCAGCGACGCCGAGACGGATTCGAATTCGGCGTCGATCTGCTTAAGCGCCGTAATCGCAGACAGGTGGCTGACGGTGTAAAAGTGGGTGACGGTGCAGATCACCAGGATCGGCATAGTGTGATAGAGGAAATTCAGTGGATTGTCGGGATGATTGAAGAAGAAGATATAGGCCAGCCCCAGCGACAGCCCCGGCACCGCCATCGGCATCATGGCGAGAAACTGCATGGCCGCGCGCCCGGCCAGGAAGCCTTTGCTTTTTTCGACCAGATAGGCGCCGATGAAAATGACGCAGGTGCCGATGACGGCGGTCCAGGACGCCAGTTCGATGGAATTGAAATACGAATCCCAGCCGCCGCCGTCGCGCAGCGAAAAGTCGTAGTTGGCGAGCGTCAGCGACAGGTTATAGGGCCAGAACTTGACCAAGGACGCGAACAACGCAACGCCCAGGATGCCGACGATGATAACCCCGACCATTGAACAGAACGTGGTCATGATGGCGTCGAATCTGGGCGACGGATTCGGCGTATAAGGAACGGCGCGCGCCGTTAGTATCGCCACCTGCTTGCGCTGGACGACGCGGTCGGCGGCAAATGCAATCACCGCCGGAATAAGCAGGACCAGCGACACCACCGCCCCCATCTCGAAATCCTGGCGCCCGACCACCTGTTTGTAGACATCGGTGGCGAGCACGTTGTACTGCCCACCAACCACCTTGGGCACGCCGAAATCGGTAATAATCAGGGTAAAGGCGACAAAACCCGCCGACACCAGCCCGTACCGGATGCCGGGCAGGGTGACAGTGAAAAACGTCCGCATTTTGCTTGCGCCGAGCGATTCCGAAGCCTCATACAGCCGCCCGTCACTCATCGACATGGCGATCAGGATAATCATCAACACATGGGGGAAAACATAGATCACTTCGCCCATGACAATGCCGATGGGGCCGTAGATTTCATGCCCGAACAGCAAGAATGAAAGAAACCCCTGTTTGCCGAACATGAAAATCAATGAAATCGCCGGCAGTAACGACGGCATCAGGATGGGGATCAAGGCGATGCCCTTGAACAGGCTTTTGAACGCCATACACGACCGGGTCAGCGCATAGGCGTAAACAAAAGCTAGGGAAACGACGATAACCGTGCTGATCGAGGCGATGGTCAGGCTGTTGGCGACGGATTGGGACAACGCTGGTGTGGTGAAGAATTCGGTAAAATTGGCGAGGCCGGTGAAGTGTCCATCCTTGTCCTGGAAGCCTTTCGACATCAAAGAATAAAGCGGCAGCACAATCGCGACGAGAAGATACAGACCGATGGCGGCCAGGATGCCGCGCATGATCCAGTCTTCGGTGCTGATCTTATGGCGTACAGTAGCCGGAGCGGGGGATGCGGGGGAGGCCCGGTCGAACGTGGTTTCGGCGGCCTGAATCATGACGTCAGATCAGGTCGTCCGCGTGGGTAAAGGTTTCCCCGTATACGCGGATTTGGTCCGGTGGCAGGGCGATGGTGAATTCCCGCCCTTCATTGATATCCAGGTCGCGGACCAGATTGATGGAAAAATCGGCGCGGATCTCGGTCTTGTCGACGTCCTGGGCTTGCAGTGTGGCGCGGTAAAACGAGCCCAGGAATTCCAGCGTTTCAATTAACGCCGGAACGGTGTTGGCAGTGCCCGGCGTGATGCCCCGGGTGGCGACGTCCTCGGGCCGGATGCAGACGGTGACGGCATCCCCTTCCTTGATGTCGCCAGATCCATTGTTGGTGTTTAGTTCGATATCGCCTAGCCGCACCCGGCCGTTGCCGCCGGCGGTACCGGCGAGGAAGTTCATGGTGCCGATGAAATCGGCGACAAAGGGATTGACCGGGCGGCTGTAGATATCTTGGGGCGTGCCGATTTGCTCGATCACGCCTTCGTTCATAACGACAATGCGGTCGGCCATGGTCAGGGCTTCTTCCTGGTCGTGGGTGACCATGATCGTGGTGATTCCCAGTTTGAGTTGTAGTTGTTTGATTTCGTGGCGTAGCCGGACCCGGACCTTGGCGTCCAGCGCGCTCAGCGGTTCGTCCAAAAGCAATAGGCCGGGCGACGTCGCCAGGGCGCGTGATAAGGCGACGCGCTGTTGCTGGCCGCCGGATAGCTGCGCCGGGTATTTGTCCCCTTGGTCCGTCATCCCTACCGATTCCAGAAGTTCGCGCACCCGGGCAGCGGTCTCGGCTTTTGGCATCTTGCGGTTTTCCAGCCCGTAAGCAATGTTCTGGTTGACCGTCAGGTTGGGGAACAGCGCATAGGATTGGAACACGATGCCGAAATCCCGTTCCAACGGCGGCAGCCCGGAAATATCCCGGCCGGCCTGTTCAACGCGGCCCCGGGTCTGAATGTCCAGGCCGGCAATGGCGCGCAGCAGCGTCGTCTTGCCGCAGCCGGACGGCCCCAAAAAGCAGACGAATTCGCCCTCGAAGACCTCCAGCGAGATGTCTTTCAACGCTGTGAAGTCGCCGAATTTCTTGGTCAGGTTTTCAACTTTGAGATACGCGTCCTTATCGGCCATCAGTTCCCCTTCGCCACACCTTCAGCCACCTTATATCCTTGGGGCCCATAGAATAAAGCAAACCCCAACCGCCCGGTCAAAGGGGACGGCTGGGGTGCTTTTCGGCTTTAATGCGCCAGAAGCGTTACTTCTTCTTCGGCTCCGACTTTGCGTCGTATTTATCGCGCCACATGTTGAGGATGCGTACGCGGTTTTTGGCCGCCCAAGCGAAGTCGTTCTGGATCATTTTCGCCAGGATACCTGGCGGGAAGTTCTTCACCGGCTTGGCAACGCCGGGCATGGCGACGACCGCGTATTCCTTGTTGTAGATCACCATCGCTTTCTTCGTCACCGACCAGTCCGCCAGCTTGCGCGCGGCTGCCAGTTTCTTGGTGTTCTTGACGATGGCAAAGGATTCCAGGTCCCAACCGATGCCTTCAGACGGTGCGATAATCTCAAGCGGGGCGCCGGCGTTTTTGGACTTGGCGCCACGATAGGCGAAGGAAATGCCGACCGGGATTTCACCACGCGCCGCCAGCTTGCACGGTTTTGATCCGGAATGGGTGTACCGCGCGATATTGGTGTGCAATCCGTCCATATATTTCCAGGCCTTATCCTCGCCCATCAACTGCATCCAGCTGGACACATCCAGGAAACCGGTGCCGGATGAATTCGGGTTCGGCATGATCACGTGGCCCTTGTAGACGGCTTTGGTCAAGTCGGCCCAGGAGGTCGGAATCGGCAGATTGTATTTGGCGGCCTCGACCGTGTTGAAGCAGACCGATGCGATCCAGGCGCGCTGCCCGACCCATTGCGGCGGATTGTTGGCCTGATCGTAATAAAGCTTGCCGAGCTTCTTGACGCCCTTCGGCGCATAGCCCTGGAAGTAGCCTTCGTTGCCCAGCATCATCAGGCTGGTGGCGGCCAGGCCCCAAACGATATCGGCCTTGGGGTTGTTTTTTTCGGCCATCAGCTTCGAGGTCACGATGCCGGTTGAATCGCGCACCCACTTGATGTTGACGTCGGGATAATCGCTCTCGAATGCTTTCTTGAACATGGCCAACTCGTCGGCCTCGATGGCGGTGTAGACCAGAAGGTCGGTCTTGGCCTGTGCGCGACCGGCACCGAGACCGAGGACCATCAGACCGCCGGCGGTAACGGACGCCAATTGCTTCAGAAATTTACTACGCATGAAATGTTACTCCATCTCCCTAGGTTATGACCGGCGGCCCGTTGGGATTGGGTCTGCTTGCCGGCTTTATAAGTCTATCCCAGCGGCCTTGGTTGTCGCTTTGAACCACCCCGAAAACCGGTGGCGGAAGCCGTTAGGAAACGACCAGTATTGTTCCATACCTAAGATTATTATTCCACCGCTATCGGGGCCGGGCGGAAGGAATGGAACGGCTCTAATAAAGGACCTTGCGGTAACGGCGGGTCATGTCTTCGTCGCTCTCTGGCGGCTCGGT
>DASCOC010000257.1:0-5218 GCA_036011805.1 Rhodospirillales bacterium | reverse complement strand
CGCAACAATAAAACCGCGGAAACCGGTCCGCGCAGAATATCCAATCGATTGGAACGGAACGAAAAAATGAACATGACGGGAATCACGATCATTCGTACGGGGGTTCAGGCGCCTTGGAAGGAAACGTTTCGTAAAGCCGCTATCTGTTGAAAGATTTGAAACCGCTCGGTCAATTCGATGTGGTGTTTTGCCGAAACGTGCTGATTTATTTCGATCGGGATACCAAGAGCATGGTTCTGGACAACATCGCCGGCCTTATGCCCAATGACGGAACACTGTTTCTCGGCGGCGCCGAAACCGTTTTGGGTATTTCCGAAAGGTTCAAGCCGGTCCCGGAACAACGCGGCGTTTACGGCCTCGTTCTTGACTAGAGTTTATCGGATAAACGCTATGCCTTGGCGGCGGTTTGTTGGCTGTCACCGTCCGGGTCCCTGAGCACGTAACCACGTCCCCAGACCGTTTCGATGTAGGTATCACCGCCGGTGGCGGTCGACAGTTTCTTCCTGAGTTTGCAGATGAAAACGTCGATGATTTTCAATTCGGGCTCGTCCATGCCGCCGTACAGGTGATTTAAGAACATTTCCTTGGTCAGCGTCGTTCCCTTACGCAGGCTTAATAGCTCCAGAATCCCATATTCCTTGCCGGTCAGGTGGATGGATTGGCCGCTCACCTCGGCGGTGTGTGCATCCAGGTTGACGCTCAACAGGCCGGTGTCGATGACCGATTGAGAATGCCCCGCCGAACGCCGGATGATGGCTTGGATTCGGGCGAGAAGCTCGGCCTTGTCAAAGGGCTTGGTCAGGTAGTCATCGGCGCCGGTTTTGAGGCCTTTGACCTTGCTGTCAGCCTCGGTCAGCCCGGACAGGATTAACACCGGCGTTTCCACGCGGCTGTCGCGCAGCCGGCGAAGAACTTCAAAGCCGTCCATATCCGGCAGCATGATGTCCAAAAGGATAAGGTCGTATTCGTAAAGCTTTCCGATTTCCAACCCATCTTCGCCAAGATCCGTCGTATCGACGATCATATCCGCCGATTCCAGCATCAATTTAATGCTTTGCTGCGTGGTCAGGTCGTCTTCAACAAGGAGGATACGCATAGCCGGAAAGTCACCTTTGTTAACGAATTCGTTAACCATATTCGGAGCTTGCTTCTGGCGCAAGGCGTCAACGGTGTCAGTTCCTATTTTTGTGTAAAAATAAGGGTTTGAGGGCAAATTTTAATAAACCTTAAACGCTCTGTTCCCATACTGGCGATGCCGGTTATCATTAAGATGTGATTCCGGTTTACGTGGGCTTTTACTGAAGGGGTTTGGGTTGGCCGTCTTCGGCACGAATATAGCGAATGAAATCGAACGCCTGTCGGACCACACGGTCTACGGTCAGGTGAAGGATGTTGTCGGCATGCTGATTGAGGCCAGCGGCATCCAGTCCTCCCTTTCGGTCGGCGATCATTGCGACATTCTCACCCGCGGCGAACGCCGCGTGCGTTGCGAGGTCATCGGGTTTTCAAATAATCGCGCCCTGTTGATGCCGTTCAGTTCGATTGAGGGGGTCGGCATGGGATGCCGCGTCGAAATTAGCGCATCGAACCCGGTAATCTATCCCGATGTCAGCTGGCTGGGCAGGGTCATCAATGCCTTCGGCGAGCCCGTGGATGGAAAGGGGCCGTTGCCGTCGGGTAAAATCGCTTACCCCATTCACAATACACAGGGTTGCGGGCGTTAAAAAAGGAAACGGCGCGGGGCTCGGGAAGTGGCATTCGCTGATCGCCTGACAATTTGTTTAAAACGTCCAGGCAGTCTATCGAAAATTAGGTATCGCGAATGTGTCGAAATGTTTCGATTGTTTGCTGAAAATTATCAATCTGCGGAATCGGGAAATATTACAGCAAACTGAATTTCGCCGTTTTGGCCCTCGGAATGTTCGATCAGGCCGCCTAAATCACGGGCCATGCACTGGGCAAAATAGGCGTGAACGTTGCGCGCTGACAGCGCCCCGTTCTCTCCCCCGGCGCCTTTCTCCCCCCCCGCCAAGGCCTGTCTGAGGTCGTCGCGAAGGACGGCGGATTCCCCGGATGCGGTAACGCCGATGCCTAAACCTTCATCAAGGTCGCCGAAGGTAACGCCGACGCCACCGCCCCGTGGCAGCGATTCCATGGCCATCAGCACCATATTGAGAAGGACCTTAACCACATCGGGTTTGACCGGCTGGGGATAGCCTGAGGGCCAATCCAGGGTAATTTTCCCGTATTCCATAAACCCCGCCGCCAGGGTTCCGGCCTCATCCAGGGTGGCTTGACCCTTGGCCCCGGCGCCGAAGCCGAAGGCGACGCGGTAAAACGCCAGCCGCCGGTTCGCTTCATCGGCGCTACGCACAACCAGCGCCAGGGCGCGGCCGTCTTCATCGGGACCTTCATCGAACCCTTCCTGCAGCAATTCCAACCCCGAATTGACGGCGCCGACGGGGCCGACGAGGTCGTGACAAAGCCTGGACGACAAAAGCTTGGCAACGTGTAGATCGACTCCCATGGCTGTCCCTTTGTATCCTTTTCCCGACGCCAGCCGCAGGCTGACGATCACCGATCCAAAAGATAACGAAATCCTTCCCCGGTTTCTAACCCTGCGTTATACTTTTAGGGCTGTTATCCCCTTCAATCCTTACTTTTGTCGGTTCCGGTGTCGTGGTATACATTATTCCAAGAATCGGCCGACGATTCTTTTGTTAATGCCCAGGAGCCCACAAACCCCATGTCCGCAACGGATACCGGCAAAATCAGGGGCCATGCCAAGGGCGGCGGACAATCGCCGTTTTTCCCCAAGGGCCGCCAAGTCGACCCGGAAGCCCTGGACGAGGTGCGCGCCCTGCTAGGCGCCAGCCCCAGGCGCCGCGATTTGCTGATCGAGCACCTGCACCTGATCCAGGACCATTATGGCCACCTTTCCGCCCGCCATCTGGCCGCCCTGGCAGATGACATGCGTCTCGCCCAAACCGAGGTCTATGAGGTGGCGACGTTTTATGCTCATTTCGATGTTGTCCGCGAAGACGAAACGCCACCGCCGCCGTTGACGGTCCGCGTCTGCGACAGCCTGACCTGTGAAATGATGGGGGCGAAGGATCTGTTGGCCGGATTGCAGGAAAAGCTGGGTGACAAAATTCGCATTGTACCGGCACCATGTATGGGCCGCTGCGAGACCGCCCCGGTGGCCGAAGCCGGTCATCATCATATCACCGCTGCCGATGTGGATAAGGTCGCCGCGGCGGTCGAGAACGGTCATATCCACCCGGACATCCCCGCCTATACGGATTTCGACGCCTATGTCGCCGAAAGCGGATATGCCCTGTTAAAGGAATGCCATGAGGGCAAGCGCCAGCCCGACGAATTGATCGAAATTTTAAGCGCCTCGGGGCTGCGCGGCCTCGGCGGCGCCGGGTTCCCGACCGGGCAGAAATGGAAAATCGTCCGTGGCTACAATGGCCCGCGCCTGATGGCGGTCAACGCCGACGAGGGCGAACCGGGCACCTTCAAGGACCGGGTATACTTAGAGACCGACCCGCACCGGTTCCTGGAAGGCATGTTGATCGCCGCCTGGGCGGTCGAAGCCGAGGAAATTTACATCTATCTGCGCGACGAATATCCGGGCTTGCGGGACGTGTTGCTGGGCGAAATCGCCAAGCTCGAAGCGGCAGGATTAGCCGAAAACACCGCCATTCACCTCAGGCGCGGCGCCGGCGCTTATATCTGCGGCGAGGAATCGGCGATGATCGAAAGCATCGAAGGTAAACGCGGCCTGCCCCGCCATCGCCCGCCCTATGTGGCCGAACTCGGTCTGTTCGGACGCCCGACCCTGGTTCAAAATGTCGAAACGCTTTATTGGATTCGCGACCTCGTCGATCGCGGTCCCGACTGGTTTTCATCGGAAGGCCGCAATGGGCGTCAGGGACTGCGCAGTTTTTCGGTTTCCGGGCGCATCAGCGAACCGGGCGTCAAACTGGCCCCCGCCGGGATCACGGTCCGCGAGCTAATCGACGAATTCTGCGGCGGCATGGCCGACGGTCACACCTTCAAGGGCTACCTTCCGGGCGGCGCATCGGGCGGTATTCTACCGGCAAGCATGGCCGACATCCCGCTCGATTTCGGCACCCTGGAAGAACATGGGTGCTTCATCGGCTCGGCGGCGGTGATGGTGTTGTCGGATCAGGACAGCGCCAAGGACGCGGCCTTGAACCTGATGCGATTCTTCGAAGACGAAAGCTGCGGTCAATGCACGCCATGCCGGGTCGGCACCGAAAAAGCGGTAAAATTGATGGCCGAAAAAGAATGGAACCAGGCGCTGTTGCAGGAATTGAGCCAGGCCATGTCCGATGCCTCGATCTGCGGGCTCGGCCAGGCGGCGTCGAATCCGTTGAAAATGGTGTTGGCGCATTTCCCAGACGACATTATCTGTAAGGTAGCGGGTTCGGGGAACCAAGATGAGTGAAACGATCAAATTCAACCTCAACGGAAAGGACGTCGAGGCGGCCGCCGGAGAAACCATCTGGCAGGCGGCGAAGCGTCTGGGGGAGGAAATCCCGCACCTTTGTTATTCGCCGAAGCCCGGCTACCGGGCCGACGGCAACTGCCGCGCCTGCATGGTCGAGATCGAAGGCGAACGGGTATTGGCCGCAAGCTGTATCCGCGAGCCCGCCGCCGGCATGATCGTCAAAACCAATTCAGACCGCGCAAAATCGGCCCGCGACATGGTCTTCGAGATGCTGCTGGCCGACCAGCCGGAGCCTGCCAAGGCCCACGATCCGGATTCGGTGTTTTGGAACTGGGCCGGCAAGATGGGTGTCGAAACCAGCCGCTTCCCGGCCCGCCCCGCCGCCGCCGCCGATACCAGCCATCCGGCGATGGCGGTCAACCTGGACGCCTGTATCCATTGCAACCTGTGTGTCCGGGCCTGCCGCGAGGTCCAGGTCAACGACGTCATCGGCATGGCCGGGCGCGGCATCGGTGCTGAAATCGTCTTCGATATGGGCGACGAGATGGGCAAAAGCACCTGCGGCGCCTGCGGCGAATGCGTCCAGGCGTGCCCCACCGGCGCGCTGATGCCGGCCACCCTGGTCGATGCGAAGGGTATTTATGGCGGCGGCGCCGACAAACAGGTCGATAGCCTGTGCCCCTATTGCGGGGTCGGCTGCCAGGTCACCTTCCACGTCAAAGATAGCGAAATCCTTTA
>DASCOC010000256.1:0-5614 GCA_036011805.1 Rhodospirillales bacterium | reverse complement strand
TGGTCTCGCCTCCAGCCGTGCGCGTCGGCTACACTGAAACATCGACACCGGCCAAGCCGGTGGACGGAAAACTCTGTCCGGTACCTTGAAATCGGACATGAGAGAGCATTTTCCGATCGAATGTAATCGCTTCGCTTAGCCTGAAGTTCCAAGGTTCGGCGCGCACAAGCCGTTGAATTTCTGGACTATTAGTTGGCATGTTTGGGTATTTACCGCCAACACCCGCTATCGCGTCTGCCCAAGGATGTTATGGTTCAGTGACTTCCTTGCGCGATTCCCTGGAACTTCAGCTTAGTTTTCCGTCAGTTTCCTTCGCGTCCTCCGCGTTAAAAAACACCGCCCCCTACCAGGGGATTCCGGCGCCGTCATAATTGAAGAAACCGCCCGAATCATCGAGCTTGAGGCCGGCGATGACCTGGCGCATGCCGGCGACGCTCGTCCTCGCCTCGATCAAGGCGCCGGGCCCGCCCATGTCGGTCTTGACCCAGCCGGGGTGCAGCATCGCGACGATGACGCGGCGCGACGCCAGTTCCACCGACAGGCTCTTCATCACCGCGTTCAGCGCCGTCTTCGATGAGCGGTAGATGTAGGAACCGCCGGAGTTGTTATCGGCGATGCTGCCCATCTTGCTGGTCACGGCGATGACCCGTTTGAAATCGCTCCGCGCCACGTGATCGACGAAGCATTCGCACAACTTCAGCGGCGACATGGCGTTGACCGAGAGCACCTCCGTCCACGATTGGTAATCGATGCCGCCGAACGGGTTCGGGCGCGGACCGGAAATGCCGGCGTTACTGAGCAGCAGATCTATGGCCGATCGTTTAAGCGAATTGGCCAGGGCCTGAATCCGGACGTGGTCGGTGACGTCGAGACCGTGGACCTCGATGTCGCCGCCCAAGGCGGACAATTCGCCGGCGTTGGCGGGATCTCGGCAGGTGGCAATGACCCGCCAACCGTCGTCGGCGTATTGGCGCGCGAACTCAAAGCCAATTCCGCGATTGGCGCCGGTAATCAGAACCGTTGGCATCGCTGTTTCTCCCTTCCATCCTTATTTAATTTCAATGGCTTGAGAAGCACCCCTGCCCGCCATAGCCGAAGTTGGGACCGAATTGGGACTGGATGTTCCGAGTTCATTCTTGTAGGGCATTCCCCCAGGCCGCGTCCACCTTCAACGCGGTTTCTTCCAGGGCAATCCGAGGTGGTCCTGGAAAATCGGACATAGGGTCTAGCCACTCATCACCTCCTTGACCGTGCCGGCCAGCTCCTTGAGGCTGAAGGGCTTGGCCAGGAAACGGATGGTCGGATCGTTGCCGATGTCCTCGACGAGACTGTTCTCCGCGTAGCCGGACATGAGAATGAGTTTGACTTCGGGCATCTCCTGGCGCACCAGCTGGATCAGGGTGCGGCCGTCCATTCCCGGCATCACCACGTCGCTGATGATCAGATTTATCGTTTCGCCCGTCGAGTTGATGACATCGAGCGCCGCTTCGCCGTCGCTGGCTTCCAACACCCGATAGCCTTTGTTGCGTAGCGCGCGGGCGCCGAACATGCGCACTGCGTCCTCGTCCTCGACCAGAAGCACGGTGCCGGCGCCGGTCAGATCCCCCATGTCGACGTCCTCGCCGAGTGGCGACGGAGGCTTGGGCGGACGCGCCGCCGTTTCCACCCGGTCTTGCGGGCGGGCGAAATCCTCGCCGGCCTCCTCCTCGTAGCGGGGCAAATAAATAGAGAAGCTGGTGCCCTCGCCCGGGCCGCTGTCAACGAAGATGAAGCCGCCGGTCTGGTGGACAATGCCGTAAACCGTGGACAGGCCAAGGCCGGTGCCCGCACCCACATCCTTGGTCGAGAAGAAAGGCTCGAAAATGCGCCCGATGTTCTCCTTGGAGATGCCAACGCCGGTGTCCATGACCTCGATCAGCACGTAGTCACCCCCCGGCATTACCTCGTGGCCGCGTTGCACCGTTTCGTCGACGGCGATGTTCTGGGTGCGGACGGTCAACCTGCCGCCGCCAGGCATGGCGTCGCGGGCGTTGACCGCCAGGTTGATGATGACCTGATCGAACTGACCCCGGTCGACCAGCACGACCCATAAATCCCGGCCCGGCTCCATTTCCAACTCGATGTTTTCGCCGATCAGCCTGCCGAGAAGGTTGGACAATTCAGACAGCGCGTCGGTGGGATCAAGGATCACCGGTTTCAGGGTCTGCTGGCGGGAAAAGGCAAGCAGCTGACGGACAAGATTGGTCGCCCGGTTGGCGTTTTGCTTGATTTGCATGATGTCGGCGAAGGACGGATCGTCGGGCCCATGGCGGCAAAGCAGCAGATCGGAAAACCCGATCATGGCGGTCAGCAGGTTATTGAAGTCATGCGCCACGCCGCCGGCAAGCTGGCCCACCGCCTGCATTTTCTGGGACTGGGCGAACTGGACTTCAAGGTTCTTCTGCTCGGTGGTGTCGATGAAGTGCAGCACAAGACTCGAAACCTCGCCCTGATCGTCCTCCATGCGGCTGGCGAAAAGGGAGGCGACAACCTGGCGCTCGCCGGCGGCGGGCATGCGCACCTCCAGGACCGCCGCCCGCATGATGCCCATGACCACCTTGGAGAGCTGCGCCGCCGCGTCGCCGCGGTCTTCCTTGGCCAAGCGGTCGGAAAAGGGCCGCCCCACCACCGCTTCCCGGTGGACGCCCAGCAATCTGAGAAAGGCACGGTTGCAATCGCCGACGTTTCCATGCAGGTCGAGGAGCACGATTGCCACCGGCGCTTCGTCGAACAGCCAGTGCAGCCGTTGTTCCGGGGTCAGGGCGCCGGCCTCGATATCGTCGCGCCAGGACAGGTTTTTGAGGACGATCGAGCGGCTGTAGGCCATCTCGCCGCCGGCGCGGAGCCGTTCGGACTGGACCAGACAGGCCCGGAAGGTGGTTCCGTCCACCGTTTTCAGTGTGACGTTGCCATGTTCTTGCTTGCCGCGCCTGTCCGACCCGCCGCCCGCCGCCTGTTCCGAGGCGATCACGAAGTCGGCGAAACACATCCCCCGGGAAAGCATGTCTCCGACCGACACACCCAGCCATTCGGCCAAGGTATTATTGGCATGAAGGATGCGCCCGGCGGCGTCGGCCGAGAAAAATCCCGCCGGCAGGTTGTCGAGAAAATCAGCCAGCATTTCTTCTTCGTGGCGGCGAATGGCATCCATTTCGCGGCGCGCGGTGATGTCCTCGGCCCGCCACAGGGCGCAGCCCTGGTATCCGCTGAGCGGATGAACGGAAATGCGCCGCCATTCGACGCCGCCCGAGGGCATCGATAAGGAAACCTCGGCCACCTCGGCGACGCCGGATGAAGCGCCGGCGCGCAAACGGGCAAAGGTTTCAGCGGCATCCTCGCCGCCGTTCAGGATGGCGGCGATGTCATCCACGGACACCGCCAGCGCGAACAGCCGGTGAAAGGCGGCGTTGGCGTACATGAAAGAACCGTCGGCGGCGGTGATAAAGCGCGCTTCCGGATTTTCCTCGGCGGCGGCCAAAAGCAGATCGGCCACATGACTTTGTGCCCGCGAGCGGCTCCAGGCCCAGGCAAACCCGAGAAGCGCCAAAAAGGCGAGGACCATAAGCCCCCCCTCGACGAAAGCGCTTCCCGGCGGCAACCAAAGGATCAGCGCCGTCAGGGCCAGTCCGGCGGATACCGCGGCCCAAGCCGACGGGCGCCGCCAAAACACCGTCTTGCCGGCGAATGGATTCCCGGATTTTCCCTCGGTTGTCGATTCCGCCGGTTGTGTGGTCAATCGATTCCCCACGCTTTTCTAAGGTCCCGGCGGCGCTGGCGGCGCTGGCGGCTCTGCCGGCAAATCGCCTCTCATGCGCATGACATAGCCGATAATCTTGGCCACGGCCTGGTAGTGTTCGGGCGGAATTTCCTCGCCCACCTCCACCGCCGCGTAAAGGAGGCGCGCCAATGGCGGGTTTTCGACTACCGGAACCTCGTGTTCCTCGGCCACCGCGCGGATGCGCTGGGCGAGCGAATCCATGCCTTTGGCCACCAGTTTCGGCGCCGGCATTTCCTCCATCTTGTACACCAAGGCGACGGCGTAGTGGGTCGGGTTGGTGATCACCACGTCGGCCTCGGGAACGGCAGCCATCATGCGCTGCTGAAAACGCTCGACACGGAGCCTGCGGATACGGGCCTTGATCTGGGGATCGCCTTCCGCCGCCTTGTGTTCGTCTTTCACTTCCTGCTTGGTCATTTTCATGTCTTTGGTGAATTTATACTTCTGGTAAACGTAGTCGAGGATGGCAATGACCGTCAGCACCGCCAAGGTGCCTATGACCAACCAGATGACGATCAAATGGAGACGTTCGAGCAATTGACTCAACTCCATGGTCGGAAACAGGGTGATGTCGTCCAACTGCGGCACCACCAACCCGAACGCGACCACCGAAACAACGAGAAGCTTGAGAATTCCCTTGGCAAATTCCACCAACGCGGAAAGCGACATCTTTTGCTTGGCGTTCTTTAAGATGTTGAACTTGGACAGATCCGGTTTCAATTTTTCCGTCGTCCACAATAATCCTACCTGACCGATATTGCCGACAATGGCCATAAACATCAGAAGCGCGAACATTGGCGCCACGATCAAACCCATTTCCAGCATCACCTCCGACAACATGAGACGAAGATGCTCGAAATCGAAGGGAATGGCATGCGCGGTTTCGATGAACGTTATGCCCAATAGTCTGACGTCCCGCATCATGCCGGGCACGAACAGTACCAAGCCAAAGGCCCCGCCCAATAGGATGAACCAGGTCTTGATTTCCTGCGACTGGGCGACGTTTCCCTTTTCGCGGGCCTTACCTAGTTTTTTACCGGTCGGTTGTTCTGTTTTCGATGCATCGTCTTCATCGGCCATGACGTACCTGCTAAGGAACTAGAAACCCTGAAAAGGCATCTTCAAACCGTGACAGAAACACCATCATTGCCGTTGATAGCGTCATCATCAATACCGCGATCTGCATGGTGATTTGGATCGGAAGGCCGAAGAAAAAAACCGGCAGTTGCGGCATCAGCCGCCCGAGCAATCCGAGACCGATATAGTAGGTGATGCCGGTAATCATCAGCGGCGACACCAGCATCACGCCGAGGCGGAAGCTGTCCATGACCCGGCGGGCGACAAGATACGAGAAGTCCGTAAAGGGAAGCGCCTCGCCGGGGGCAAAGAGGGAGTAACTATCGACCAAGGCCTTCAGCATCAGGTGATGCATGCCGGTGGCGAAAATCAACAGCAAGCCCATGGTGCTCAGAAAACCGGCGAAGAGCGAACTCTGCTGCTCGGCAATCGGGTCTTGGATGAAGGCGTTGGCTAGGGAGGAGAAATAGGCGGTAAGGGTACCCATGGTTTGCAGGGCTCCCATGATGATACGGGACAGAACTCCCAGTAAAATTCCGACCGTGCTTTCCCCAAGAAACAGCAAACCAAGCTCCGCCGGCGTCGCCGGCAGGACCGGCAGGCTGTCCATCAACACCGGCGCCAGCAAGAAACTAATGGCCAGGGCCATTTGCAGCCGTATGGGAAAACTGACAAAAGCGGCGCTGAATCCCGGCAACAGCATGAACGTTGCTCCGACAC
>DASCOC010000255.1:0-5121 GCA_036011805.1 Rhodospirillales bacterium | reverse complement strand
CGCGATCAGGAGGATCGCCGCCAATAAAGGCTATAGGTTTAGGTTTTGGCTCCCGGGGGGGGCGCCCTTATCGGCATTTACCAACGCCTGGTGGTCACGGATGCTGAAGGGGAAGGAAGCGATATAGGCGAATCCGATCACCGACAGGGTTATCCAGGGGGCGTTGATCAGAAGAATGATGACGGCCCCGGCGATCAGCATCGTCGGCAGAATCCAGCCGCGGCTAATCTTTAAATTTTTAAACGAATAGGTGGGAACGGTGCTGACCATCATTCCCCCCACGACCAACAGGAAGGCTCCGGAAACCCAGGGTTGGTGAAAAAAGCCTTCCCCCAATTGAAACGACAGGGCCAGGGGCAACAAGGCCAGTCCCCCACCAGCGGGCGCCGGGATGCCGGTGAAAAAACGGGACTTCCAGACCGGCGAATCCGGGTCTTCCATCATCACATTAAAGCGCGCCAGCCGAAGCCCGCAACAGATGGCAAACAGCATGACCACAACCCACCCCAGCCGGCCGGCGTCGCGCATCGTCCACAGGTAAAGAATCAGAGCCGGCGAGACACCGAAACAAACGAAATCGGAGAGTGAATCCAACTCGGCGCCGAATTTGCTGGCACCCTTGAGCAGCCGCGCGATCCGCCCGTCCAAGGCATCCAGGATACCGGCGACGACGATGGCCATTGCCGCGTGTTCCCATTTGCCGTCGAGCGCAAAACGAATGGCGGTCAGGCCCGCCGACAGCGCCAACAATGTCAGCATATTGGGAATCATGTGGTTGAGGGACAGGCCGCGGAATCTTTTCTTGCGGCCGTCACCGGTGGCGTGTGGTTTGTTCATGGCGGCGGTTCCCGGACTAACTAACGGATTTCACCGGCGCGGGCCGGCTCCTTGGCCTGAATATCGGCGATCATGGTTTCCCCCGCAATAGCGGTTTGCCCGACGGCAACCAGCGGCTTAACGCCGTCGGGTAGGTATACGTCGACGCGGCTGCCGAAACGGATCATACCAAATCTTTCTCCGGTTTTCATTTCCTGGCCTTCGGTCACGTCACAAAGGATACGCCGGGCGACAAGTCCGGCGATCTGAACGAAGGCGATATCCTTGCCATTAGCCAGTGTCAGACCCAGGCTTTGGCGTTCGTTGAGTTCGCTGGCCTTGTCCAGGGACGCATTGAGAAATTTTCCGGGTCGGTAGTTGAGGGCCGTCACGGTGCCGCCGATGGGAATTCTGTTCACATGCACGTTAAAGACGTTCATGAACACGCAAACGCGCCAGCGGTCCTTGTCGCCCATGTCCAATTCTTTCGGCGGCGGCGCCTTGTCGATCATCTGCACGACGCCGTCGGCGGGGCTGATGATCAGGCCTTCGCGTACCGGCGTGATCCGTTCCGGGTCGCGAAAAAAATAGACGCACCACAGCGTCAAGACCACGCCAATGAGGCCAAGGGCGTCAGAATACATGTTCAGCGCCACCGTGCCCGCGGCGAACAGCGCAATGAACGGCCACCCCGCGCGGTGGATGGGAACCATAAGAGTTTTCAACGAACGATGGGCCTATCCGGTTTCAAGAAACGGTATTCTAGTCGTTCCCGCCAGTTCGCCCAAGGGCGGAAAGCGTTTGGGGGATCAGTTGGTCACCGGCAGCGCCAACACTTGGCCGGGAAAGATCAGATCCGGATCTTTGACCTGTTCCTTGTTGGCCTGGAAAATGATGGTATAGCGGGTTCCCTCGCCATAGGTGCGCCGCGCCAGCCGCCACAGGGAATTGCCCGGTTGGACAATGACGAACGGCTCGGGCGGCGGGTTGACCGCCGGTTCTGCCCGGGAAAACGGCATCGACAGCCGGGCCATGACCTTGTTGGCGGCATCGATTTGGTCGGCGCGAAGCGTATATAGCCCCGGCTTGACTTTGGTCTCCGGGCTCAAACGCCAAACCCCGATGCGGCCGGTTTTGGCGCGGCCAATAAATATGTTGTTCAGATAAACGTTCACCCCTGAGCCGATTGGGGCCTGGCCGCTGATGACCAGCCGTCCATCGTCGTCATAATCGATGACCTCCACGGTAAGGCCGGTTGGGACCTTGCCCGACGGCTTTTGTAAACTCGGCGGTCTTTGCAACCCAGAAGGTTTTTGCAAACCCGACGGTTTTTGTAAAACGGTGCTGGCGCCTCCGGACCGTGGTGTTTTGAGGACCAAGGCGCCGGACGTTTCTTTGGTGGCGCGCCCGGCAATATCCTTGGCGGGTTCGGGAACCACCAAAACGACAACATCGTCGGAAATCACGGTCTTGCCGTCGGCAAAGCGCTTGGTCAGGGTTAACTCCCGGCTTCCCGGGGAAAGTGGCTTGGTTGGGACGAACACCCATTCGCCACGAGCGTCGGCTTTGACTTCACCGATCGGCTTGTCGTTGTCGAGAATGACGACGGTGCTTCCGGGCCGGGCACGGCCGGCCATGACCGCATCGCCGCCGGGATCGACGCGGACAACGTCGAAGCTGGGTGGGGACTCTGCTGAAATCCGGGGACCCGCTTCCTTGGCCGGGGCCTGGGCGGCGGTTGGCGCCGGAGTGGGCGTGACCTTGACCTCGTCCTGCCACTGGAAAACATTGACGCCGATGGCGGCGGCGACGGCGGTGCCGCCGATGGCAGCGACGATAACAAGGGGCTTTATCGGCAAGGCGAAATCTCTCCTGAATAGAATCGAGGCGATTATAGCATTATTCGAGGCCGGGTTATTTTTTCTTTTTCGATTCGACCGCATTTTGGATGGGAGGCAGGGAACGCAGGTAGACGATTATCGCGTTGATATCGGCATCGCTCATTCTGCTTGTCGCCTGATCGACGACCTCACCCATTTCACTGCCGACAAAATCGCCGCCGGGAAGCATCCCCGATTGCAAAAGGTCTTTCAGGTCCAGGTAAGAATTTTCAAAGGCTCGAATTCCCGGACGCCTTCCTATACATTGCGCGTGGCGTTACCAAGGCCGGAATAAGGTAAAAACGAAAAAATGACCAAGATTTCATCTCTTTGCGTTTTTTGCGGATCCAAAACCGGCGAAGGCCCGGCTTTTGAGGCGGCGGCGCGCCGGCTGGGTGAACAAATGGCCGAACGCGGCATCCGGCTTGTTTACGGCGGCGGCCGCATCGGCCTGATGGGGGTGGTGGCGGACGCGGTGCTGGCCGGCGGCGGCGAGGCCATCGGCGTTATTCCCGAATTCCTCAAAGACCTGGAAGTCGGTAACGACGCGGTGACCGAGCAGATCGTCACCGGCTCCATGCATGAGCGCAAAACCCGGATGTTCGAACTCTCCGACGGCTTCGTGGTGCTGCCGGGCGGCTTAGGGACGCTCGACGAAACGCTGGAGATCATTACCTGGAAACAGCTCCGGATTCATTCCAAGCCGGTCGTCGTCCTCAACACGGACGGCTATTGGTCGGTGCTGGAAGACTTGGTCCAGCGCACCGTTGACGGCGGCTTCGCCCATTCGGCGGTGACCGAACTGTTTACCATGGTCGACGACCCCGAGGCGGTTTTCCAGGCTCTGGCCGCCCAGCCGGAGCCCAAGGAAGAAGTGCTGACCAGCCACCTTTAGCGCCCTTGCCAAGCCCGGCCCCGGCCCTTAAGTTGCCGGGAAATTCAGCCCTTTTCCCAGGAGAAACTCCATATGTCCAAAATCAAGGTCCAAAACCCTATTGTCGAGCTCGATGGCGACGAAATGACGCGCATCATCTGGGCTTTTATTAAGGAAAAGCTGATCCTGCCGTACCTGGACGTGGACCTGAAATATTATGACCTGTCGGTGCAGAAACGTGACGAAACCGATGACCAAATCACCATCGATGCCGCCGAAGCGATCAAGGAACACGGTGTCGGCGTCAAGTGCGCGACGATCACCCCCGACGAAGGCCGGGTCGAGGAATTCGGCCTCAAGGAAATGTGGCGGTCCCCCAACGGGACGCTGCGCAACATCATCGGCGGCACCATCTTCCGCCAGCCGATCATCTGCAAGAACGTGCCGCGCCTGGTGCCGGGCTGGACCAAGCCCATTGTCATCGGCCGCCATGCCTTCGGCGACCAGTACCGGGCGACGGATTTCCTGGTGCCGGGCGCCGGCAAGCTGACCCTCAAATTCGAGCCCGACGGCGGCGGCGAAGTCATCGAGCGCGAGGTCTTCCAGTTCGAGGATTCAGGCGTCGCCATGTCCATGTACAACCTGGATGAGTCGATCAAGGGGTTCGCCCGGTCGTGTTTCACCTATGCGCTCAACCTCGGCTGGCCGCTCTATATGTCGACCAAGAACACCATTCTCAAGGTCTACGACGGGCGGTTCATGGATATCTTTCAGGATATCTTCGACGCCGAATACAAGGACCAGTTCGACGCCGCCGGCATCACCTACGAACACCGTCTGATCGACGACATGGTGGCGGCGGCGATGAAATGGGAAGGCGGTTTCGTCTGGGCCTGCAAGAACTACGACGGCGACGTGCAGTCGGATACGGTGGCGCAGGGGTTCGGCTCGTTGGGCCTGATGACCTCGGTGCTGATGACGCCGGACGGCAAGACGATCGAGGCCGAAGCGGCGCACGGCACCGTGACCCGCCATTACCGCCAGCACCAGGACGGCAAGGAAACCTCGACCAATCCCATCGCCTCGATCTTCGCCTGGACCAGGGGCATAAGCTATCGGGGCCAGTTCGACGAAACCCCGGATGTCGTCAATTTCGCCGAAACGCTGGAGAAAGTCTGCATCGAGACCGTCGAGGCCGGCTTCATGACCAAGGATTTGGCGCTGCTGATCGGCCCCGACCAGGCTTGGCTCAACACCCAGGCGTTCCTCGACAAGCTCGACGAGAATTTGCAGAAGGCGATGGGGTAGGGGCGCCTTCCTAAAAGTTTTTATTTTTTCTGGGTCAGCGCCTCGATCCTGACCATCACCTTCGGGCTGATTCCTGGTGACCCAAATTTCATACCGAATGCCGTGCGGTCGAGGGTGCCGGTGGCGGTGAACCCGGCAAAGACTTTTTTGTTTCTCGGATGAGGCGCCAACTTATTGAAGGTAACGTCCAGGGTTTGGGACGTCTGTTCGCCATTTCTGATCCTCCGTTTACTAACTATAACG
>DASCOC010000254.1:0-3275 GCA_036011805.1 Rhodospirillales bacterium | reverse complement strand
TGTTCTGTTCGACCATGACCTCCCACTTATTCGGCGGCAGGTCGGAAAGGAGATGGCTCAAATCGTTGATGCCGATATACGCCAGAATATAGCGCGGCCGAAAATTCGGGATTTTCGGAAACCATAGCTCGAACACCTTCAGGTGCCCGACCGTCGATTGACCGTCAACGCCGGCGTTGACCACCACCATCGGCCGGTTGGCGGCGGCGAATTCCTTCCCTAAGCGGTCCGACCACGTCTTGCCTTCGTCGATGAGAATTTCGTTGGTGGTGCTGCCACCGATGGTCAGGATGTCGATTTGAGAGGGATCGGGATACTGTCCGCGCAACCCGTGATGATCGCGCAAATATTCCGTCATGCCGCCGCCGTAACGCTCGGTGGCGTCAAACCGGCGGCTGACGTTGCGGTCTACGACCAACACACCGTAATTCTCGCCGAAGAATATGCTGCCGAAGACGAGCTCGGCCAGGACCGCCAAGGCCAACAATATCGCTACGTTGGCCGCGATCACACGGAGCCACCGCTTGGCCTTTGCCCATTTCACTGCCTTAGTGTCCATGAATCATATTAAGACCTGACTAAGGCGCCTTACAGCCCCGCCAGCTTGAACATCTCGTCGCCGAAGGTCTCGCGGGCCTCGGTGAGTTGCGGGCGGACCGCCTCGACGAAGGCCAAGTGCTCGTCTTCCGTCAGTTCAACGATCTCGCCGCCTTCAGCTTCGATTTCCTGGCGGGCGTCGATGGCTTCTTGTTCGGAAAGCCCGCGCTGGAAGGTGATCGCGTCGCCGACGGCGTTGTCCATGGCGGCTTTCAGGTCATCCGGCCAGGCATCGACGCTGTCGCGATGGGTGAAAATCGGCCGCGAAATATAAAAATGATTGGAAAGCGTATGGTAGCGGTGAAACTTGTGCACGCCGTAGGTCACCGTATTGGCGAACGGGTTTTCCTGGGCATCAAGGGTGCCGTTGACGACGCCGTCGATGGCCTCGGTTAAATCCATCCGCATCGGGGTGGCGCCCAGCAACTGAAACGTCCGCGCCTGAACGTCGCTGGGAAGCACCCGGATGGTCATGCCGGCGAGGTCTTCGGGCCTTCGCACCGGGCGCAGCTTGTTGGATATGTGGCGGAAGCCGTTTTCGAAATAGCCCAAGATGCGATAGTTGATCCGGTCCTCGATCTTTTCGGTTAAGCGCGCTCCTAAGGCGCCGTCCATGGCGGCGCGGGCTTGGTCGTTATCCTTGAACAAAAACGGCAAATCGACGAAACCCAGTTCCGGCACCCGGTCGGTGAGATAGCTGCTCGACTGGTAGCCCAGTGTCAGTTCGCCGGTTTCCACCATTTTGAGGATATCCTCGCCGCGATGGCCGAGGTCCATGATGTTATAGACGTACTCAATCTCGACGCGGTCTGCGAATTGCGCCTCGATCCGGTCGCCGATGAACTTCAAGGCTTTGGAAAAGGCGGTGGTCGGCGGGCCGTAGCCGCCCATGCGGATAGTAATGACATCGCTCAAGGTTCGCTCCCTATGTCGTGATCCGGCAATCGTGGACCCGAATAGCGGGTAAATCTATAATCAATCTAACGGCATTATGGGAGGGAACGCCATTTCCATTTCAAAGAGATATATCACCGCTATCTTATTGGCCCTCGGCTTCATGCTGCCGGGCGCCCTTGCCGGTGCCGAACCGGCGCCGGGCGCATGGGGCAAGCGCGCCCCCATGCTGGAGGCCAATTCTGAGTTTGCAGTCGCCGTGCTAGGCGGCAAGATATACATCGTCGGTGGTTATCCTTCTTCCCGGGAGACCCAGCGGACGGTCCAAATCTACGACACCAAGACCGATAGCTGGACTTTGGGCCCGCCGCTCCCTCAGCCAAACAATCACGGTACGGCGACAACCGTCGGCGGCAAGATTTACGTCATCGGCGGCCAGACCACGTCGCGCGGCCGCGGCAGCTACGTCGACACGGTCTACGTACTCGATCCCAAAACCGGCCAATGGGAGGAAAAAGCGCCGATGCCGACCAAGCGCAGCGCCGCTATCACCGCCGTCATCGACGGCATGATTTACGTCGCCGGCGGGCGTCCGCCGCGCGGCAGTGATTTCGCCGTTTACGATCCGAAAACCGACACCTGGAAAACGCTTCCCGACCTGCCGACCCAGCGCAACCATATCGCCGGCGCCGCCATCAACGGCAAATTCCACGTCGTCGGCGGCCGCCCCGGCGGCGGCTTCCGTAGCGGCAAGATCGCCGCCCATGAAGTCTTCGACCCGAAAACCCGTACCTGGTCCGCAGCCGCACCGATGCTGCAACCGAGGAGCGGCATCAACGGGGTCATGGCGCGGGGCTGCTTCCACGTTTGGGGCGGCGAGGAGGGGTCCGGCATGTTCCCCGACCATGATTATTACGATCCTAGGACCGACAAATGGATGAAGCTTGCGGACATGAAAATCCCCGTCCACGGAGTCACCGGGGCGGTGTTTCAGAACGGCTTGATCTACGTCCCCGGCGGCGGCACCGAAATCGGCGGCAGCAGCGGCAGCCTGTTCAACCAGGTCTACCGGCCCGCCGTTTCCTGCGAATAACGCCCACCTTCATTAAATCCCCCCGAATACCCCGGTAACCTGTTGTTAACACTTGCCGGTAATGATCGGTGTGGGTTTGGAACTGTGGAAGACATAACCAAACGCTAACGAAAACGTACCTGGGGTCCACAGTCTATGGGATTAATTCAAGAGTTTCGCGCTCGCGCACGTTTTGTCATCGGGCCTGTGCTTGGTGTCTGCGCGGTCGGTTATTTCACTTTTCACGTCGTTCAAGGCGATCGTGGCCTGCTCGCTTGGTGGAAAATCAAGCAACGGGTGGCGGCCGCCAAACAATCCTTGGAGGTGTCTCAATCACAACGCCAAACCATGGAAAACCGGGTGCGCCTATTGGAACCCGGATCTCTCGACCCCGACATGCTCGAAGAACGCGCCCGGCTAATGCTGAATTACGGGCATGCCGACGACATCGTTATTCTTGAAGGCAATAAAAGGAGGAAGTAATGGGACGTCTGGCAGAAAACCTGCCCCCGCCGTACTACGAGGCAGTCTTGAACGAAACTCAAGGCGGCCTCAAAGATAAAGAGCACGTTGCCCCCACCGACGAGATGGTGACCTTGGCGACGCGTCAAAGAGGATTTCTGGGCCTCGAGACCGCCCAGGACAAAAAAGGCAAACAAATCACCGTTTCCTACTGGAAGGATGTCGACGCCATCGAAAACTGGATCTTCGT
>DASCOC010000253.1:0-9108 GCA_036011805.1 Rhodospirillales bacterium | reverse complement strand
ACGGCGCGTTCTCGCTGCACGAAGGCCCCGATCAGGAGGTTTTCCTCCACGGTCATGGCTGAATAGGCTTCCTTGCCCTGGGTAACCTGGACCAACCCCCGCCTGACGATTTGATTGGAGGCTAATCCGTCGATCCGTTCACCGTCGAAGGTGATCGATCCACTCCAAGGTTCGATCAGCCCCGAGATCGCTTTCAACAGCGTAGATTTTCCAGTCCCGTTGCCGCCAAGCAAGGCGACGATCTGCCCGCGATCGACCTTCAAGGACACGCCGTTAAGGATCTGGACTTTGCCGTAACCGGCTTCGATTCCTTCAATATGAAGCATAAACGGCCCTCAAAATAATTTGATCACAACCTTTAGGGAGATACTCCCCCCCTACCTGACCATGGACTAGAGTAATTTGAAGTTTGGGCGAGTAAAGCAAATTCTTAAGAGAGATTGACCATTGGTCAATCCCCCGCGTAATGTAACCCGTTGAATTAAGAGAAAGTTATATATCCAATACAAACCTTTAGGGAGGTAGACTGTTATGAGGAATAAGCTATTAGCGACGGGATGCGCCTTGGCAATGGCCGTACCGATCGCCCTAGCCGCGACAACCGTTCCGGCATCCGCCGAGGGCACGGTTCGCATCGGCGTTACCCTGCGCATGTTGACGGAAAATGGCCAAAAATATGGCCGGATGGTGAAAGATCAGTTCGACGCGGTTAACAAGGCCGGGGGAATTAACGGCAACAAGCTCGAAGTGTTCATGCTCGACGACCAGTGCAAGCCCGACATCGGGGTTGCCAACGTCAATCGATTCATCCACCAGAACAAAGTCCATCTGGTTATTGGCTCGACCTGCAGTTCGGTTTCCATGCCCATCGTCCCGGTGACGGCGAAGGCGATGGTTCCACAGATCATCCCCCATTCGACCAATGCCAAGATCACCAAGCAGGGAAGTGCGTGGGTTTTCCGCGTGTCGGTTTCCGAACGCTTCTACAGCGCCGTCCACGGCAAGTGGCTGGCCGAGAACGTGGGCAAGAAGGTGGCCTATCTTTACACCACTGACAGCGCCTCGATTTCCTTTGCTGATAAGTATAAAGAATACATGCGCAGGCAATATAAAGTCGAACCGGTCTACTCTGCGCAGATGCAGGAAACGGACCTCGATTTCCGGTCCCAACTGTTGAAGATCAAGGCGGCGAAACCAGAAGTGTTGGCGGTTGGCGGCCAGTCGGACGCGCTCGCGCGGATGGTTAAGCAATCCATTGAAGTCGGAATTCCGAAGAATGTCCGCCGCATTGGCGCATCTTCGGCTTCCAACGCCACCGTGCCGCCGCTCGCCGGCGACGCGGCCGTCGGCCTGACCTTCGCGGCCGCCTTCTCTTGCGCCGACGATCGCCCGATCGCCAAGAAGTTCGTAAAGATGGTGCAGGATACCTATAATGTCCCCTGCCCGGATCACGATTTCTCGCAAGCCTGGGATCTGGCCCAAATCGTCAAGCAGACGTTAGCGCGGACGAAGCTTACATTAACCGACGCCTCGCTGGCCGCCGACCGCAAGGCGATCCGTGACGGGTTTATCGCACTTCCGCCGTACAGTGGCCTCGGCTCCGGCCCGATTAGCTGGTGCGCCGATTCGACACCACAGTGTCGTGACGGCAACCGGACGGGGATCCTGGTCGAGTACACGAAGGGTGGGAAGGACTATAAGATGTCCGTGCTCGCTCGCGTTTCGTTCGACCCTGGTTTCGGTCTCTAAAAGGGCTAAAGCCTAGCTCGAACCGTTGTTGCGCCGCCGGCGCGGGAGCAATCCCGCCGTCGGCGGCGCAATCAACGAAGGCTCGGCGATATTTCGCCAAACCTTTCTATAACAATACGATGGTGCCCCAAGGTCATGAGCGACATAGAAGCAGCGAGTAATGCCGCGAGTGGCCAGGATGCCTTTGCAAAGCGTGCCGAAAGAAACCGTATTATAGCCTGGTCGGCCGGCTTTTCCGTTCTTCTCGCTTTGCCCTGGTTGACGATCAATGAATACCAGAACTTTCTGCTGGATATCATTATGGTCAACATCCTTCTGGCGGTAGGCCTCAACATCGTTAAGGGTTTTGCCGGACAGGTCACCGTGGGGCACGTGGCCCTGATGGCCATCGGCGCGTATACGTCGGCTGTGTTAACGGCCAAATTCGGATTTTCTTTTTGGGCCGCCCTGCCCATGGCGGTTGTGCTCACGGGCTTTGTGGGAGGGGTGCTCGGCGTGCCGTCGTTCCGCCTGGAGGGTCCTTATCTGGCGTTGGCCACCTTGGGTTTCGCCGAATCGGTCCGCATCATTATTTCGGCCACCAATTATCTAGGCGCCGCAGAGGGGTTTAGTAACATTCCGGCGCCCATGATTGGCGACTACGTGATCGACGGGCACATCGACTATTATTATATCGTCATGCCTATCGCGCTGATCGGCATATATTTGTCGTTCAGCATTCTCAGTTCGGACATGGGCCGTGCCTTCCGGGCCTTGCGGGAAGACCCCCTGGCGGCAGCCGCCAATGGCATCAATGTGCGCAAATATAAGCTACTGGCCTTTGTCATCAGCGCTCTTTACGCCGGCACCGCAGGCAGCCTGATGGCCCATATGTCTCCCGGATTTCTCCATCCTTACAGCTATACGATCACCGAAATGGTGACCTTGCTGTTGATGATCGTGCTGGGCGGTATCGGTCACATTTGGGGCGGAGTGATCGGCGCTGTTCTGGTCACCATCATCTATGACCTGACCCGCGAATGGTACCAGTTCCAGCTTTTGGTATTCGGCTCGGTCGTCGTCCTGACGGTGCTCTACCTGCCACGCGGGATCGGTGGCATATTGGATCGCTATTTTGCTAAACGACGTTTCCTTGCTGTTCGAAAGAACAATTCAGATGATGCTTGAGACCACCAACCTTACGAAGTCCTTTGGCGGCCTGGTCGCTGCTAATAACATCAACCTCCAGATACGCGAGGGCGAAATCCGCGGCATCATCGGCCCGAACGGATCTGGCAAGAGTACGCTTTTCAACCTGATTTCTGGTGTCTACACGCCCAATCCGGGCAGCCGGATCCACTTTAACGGCGAAGAGATTACCGGCCTCGAGCCCCATGAAATAGCGCGCCGGGGGATCGCGCGCACCTTCCAGCTTTTGCGCCTTTTTCTGGACATGTCTGTACTTGAGAACCTTCTGGTGGGGCACCATTCCCATGTCGGCTATAACCTCGGCGCGGCGGTGATTGGGGCAGCGAGTGTGCGGGCCGAGGAGCGCCGGCTGCGCGAAGAGATGATGGAACTGTTGTCTTTCATCGGCCTTGCCGATTACGCCGAGATGCCGGCCAGCGAATTATCCATCGGCATGCGTCGGCTATTGTCACTTGGCCGCGCCATTGCCATGCGTCCGAAGCTGTTAATGCTCGACGAACCGGCGGCCGGGCTTTCGCCGGTGAACGTGGATACGCTGCTGAAAACGGTCCTATCCCTCAAGGAACGCTATGGCCTTACCCTGGTCATCATCGAGCACATCATGAAGGTGGTGATGGAAACTTGTGACACTGTCACCGTTCTAGAACACGGCGAGAAAATCGCCGAGGGCGTTCCCGACGACGTGCGGGACGACCATCGGGTGATCGAGGCCTATCTGGGTAAGGAAATGGAAGATTCCGAAGTTCGGGCCTTCCTCGAAGCTTCCTGACCCCTTCGTATCCGATCCGGTAACAAGGAGCTTTTTGCAGACCATGTCGTTTGAGAACCCACGCGTAGTGATCGTTGGCGGTGGTGGCATGGGCGGCCTGTTCGGCGGTTTGTTATCGGAAGGGGGACTCAACGTCACCCTGGTCGACACCTGGCGTGAGCAAGTGGAAACGATCATGGCCAACGGATTGCGCATTGTCGGCGAAGGTGGCGAGCGGACGGTATCGATCAAGGCGACGGTGGACGGCGGTGAAATCAAAGAGGCCGATGTTGTGTTTTTTCAATGCAAGGCGCCAGCCAATCAGGAGGCCGCCGAAAGTGTCAAGCACCTGTTTGCGGGAACGACCGTCGCCGTCAGCTTCCAGAACGGGCTTGGCAACGAGGAAGCGCTAGCCGACGTCCTTGGCGCCGAACATGTACTCGGTGGCTTGACGGCCCAGGCGGGGATGGTCGAGGCGCCCGGCGTGGTCCGCAATTTCGGCGATTTGCCGACCTACTTGGGCGAGATGGAGGGTGGCCTTTCGGAACGGGCAACGGCCATCGCCGACGCCTTAACGCGTCATGGTCTGCCGACCTATGCCAGCAGCGACATCAAGCGCGACATTTGGAAGAAACTGCTCGGCAACATCGGGCTCAGCGCCGTTTCGGGGTCAACCGATCTTCGTTCGATCGATATCATGGCGGTGCCTGAATTGCAGATGGTGGTCTTTCGAGCCCTAGACGAAGCGGCGGCGGTGGCGCGCACGTGCGGCATTGATCTCGATACCGGGGAAGCCCGCGAAGTCTTGAACAAGCTCACCACCCCCGAGGGCGGCGGCACCGGGACCAGCAAATCATCCCTGTGCGTCGATCTCAACAACGGACGCCCGACCGAGGTCGATTATATTTATGGCTCCGTGGCCCGGCTTGGCCGTCAGCATAATGTGCCGACACCGACCATCGACACACTGATCGGCATCATTAAGGGGCTTGAATCCCACCATTCGTTAGCTATTGGAGGTTAGAAATGCAAGGTGAATTCTCTGGAAAGGTCGTCGTTATCGCTGGCGGGAGTAGGGGCATCGGGCGCGGTATTGCCACCGCCTTCGCCGAAGCCGGCGCCGAAACCATGATCGTCTCCTCATCGGAGACCAACCTGGAGGCGGCTGCCGAGGCAATCGCCAAGGACGGTGCAGCGAAACCGAAAATCTGTGCGGCGGACCTTCGACTCGAGGAGGGATGTGACCGGGTCCTGGCTGAGGTCGATAAGCAATTTGGGCGATGCGATATCTTGGTTAATTCGGCGGGTGCGACACGCGCCGGCGCCTTTCTCGATCAGCCGGAGGAACAATGGCAGGACGGTTTCGCCCTCAAGTTCTTCGGATGCGTTCGCCTTTGCCGCCTGTTCTGGCCGATGCTCAAGGAAGCGCAAGGGCATGTCGTCAATATCGTCGGCGGCGCGGCCCGGATGCCCGATCCTGAGTTTCTTGTCGGCGGCGCGGTGAACGCGGCGATGTCGAATTTTTCGAAGGGGCTGGCCGGTCTCGGTAAACGCGACGGCGTCAACGTCAACGCAATCCTTCCCGGCCTTAACGAAACCGAACGGGTCCAGCAGCTGTTCCAACAGCGCGCCGAGGCGACCGGAAAAACGCCGGAACAGGAGCGCGCGGACGCCATCGCCAATGAGGGTCTGCGCCGGCTCGGACAGCCCGAGGACGTGTCCGCGCTCGCACTGTTCCTGTGTTCGGAGTCCTCCAGGCACATCCAAGGCACGGCAATTGCCGTTGATGGCGGGGCGACACCCGGTCTCTACTAGAAACGCGTTCGAATGGGTGAGGAAATAGGGCTGGCTGTCATGGACTTTACGCTGAGCGAGGAACAAAGACTTCTGGTCGAAAACGTACGGCGCTTCGTGGAAGCCGAGTTGATGCCGCTAGAAGATGAGGTCGAGGCAACAGGGCAACTCGACCCGAAAACCGCGCGGGTCATCTTCGAAAAATCGAAGGCGCTCGGCTTCTATGCCATGAACATCCCCGAGGTTTACGGTGGCGGCGGTCTATCCGCTGTCAGCAACTGCTTGGTCGAGGAGCAATTCGGGCACACGACGGATATCCTAATTCGCCGCGCCTTCGGCAATGTCTATGAAGTCCTGCTGGCGGGCGACGAGAAACAGAAAAAGCGTTGGCTGCTGCCCGCCGTGCAGGGCGAGCGAACGTGTTCGATCTGCATGACCGAACCGGAGGCAGGGTCCGATGCGACCGCCATCAAGACCAGCGCCCGGCGCGATGGCGAAGACTGGCTCCTTTCGGGCCAGAAGCACTTCGTCAGCGATGGTCTTTACTCCGATTTCTTCGTCGTCTCTGCCGTAACCGACCCGTCGGCGGGAACGAACGGGATATCCCTGTTCCTGGTCGACAAGGACATGCCCGGGGTGACCGTCGGACCAAATCAGCCGATGATGGGGCTCGGCGGAACGAGCCACATTGAACTATTCTTCGATGATCTCCGACTCGACCAGGAACACCTACTTGGCGAGGAAGGACAGGGTTTACGCCTGGCCTATGAAACCCTTGGCAATATCCGCCTCGCCCATATCGGGGCGCGCGCCGTCGGCAAGGCATCACGGCTGCTCGGCCTGATGACCGAACACGCCCGTGATCGCCACCAGTTCGGGCGGCCTATCGGCGATTTCCAGATGATCCAGCAAATGCTGGCCGACAGCGTGATCGAGATCGAGGCGGCGCGCCTCATGGTCCTGCGTGCGGCCTTCGATCTCGACCGGGGCCAGGATGCCCGCGAGCGTATCTCCATGGTTAAGGTTCATGCCGCCGAAACCCTGGGCCGGGTCGCCGACCGGGCCGTCCAGGTTTTTGGCGGCAGCGGTTATTGCAAAGACCTGCCAATCGAACGACTATATCGCGACGCTCGTATTTTCCGGATATACGACGGGACATCGGAAATCCACCGAACAGTGGTCGCCCGCGCCTTGCTCAAGCAAGGCACGGAGCAATTCGATTTCCCCCATTAAATTCACGTCCAGGAAGCAAAGACAGGATGACAATTAACAAATTCATGGCGGTGGAAGACGCCGTCGAACTCATTCGAGATGGTGATACGGTCGGCCTCATCGGCGGTGGCGGCGGCCTTGTCGAGGCGACTTGCCTGTTCACGGCCATCGAAAAGCGGTTTCTGGAAACGACTCATCCCCAGGATCTGTTTCTGATCCATGCCCTGGGAATTGGAGATCGCAAGACCAAGGGCATGAACTGTTTCGCCCACGAGGGGATGGTGCGGCGGGTCATCGGCGGCCATTGGATCTGGTCGCCGCGAATGCAGGAACTGGCGCGAGACAACAAGATCGAGGCTTATGTCCTGCCGGGGGGCGTCACCATGCAGTTGTTCCGCGAGATTGGCGCCGGTCGGCCGGGGTTGTTCACCCATGTCGGTCTCGGCACCTTCGTCGATCCACGCATCGAAGGCGGTAAGTTGAACGAGCGGAGCAAGGAGGACTTGGTCGAGGTGGTCAATATCGACGGTCAGGAATTGCTTCGCTATAAGTCATTCCCGGTCAACGTGGCGCTCATTCGTGGTTCCTTCGCCGACGCCCATGGCAATATTAGCATCGACCAGGAACCGGCCACCCTGGATATATTCGCCATCGCCCTGGCCGCTCACAACTCCGGCGGCAAGGTAATCGCCCAGGTGCGCACGGCCGTGGATGTGGGCACCCTGCCGGCGCGCGCCGTCAGGGTGCCAGGCGCAATTGTCGACGCGGTGGTGGTCGACCCCAATCAGTCCATGACCTATGACATTGCCTACGATCCGACCATTTCGGGCGAGCGCCGGGGCCCGGTGCCTGCCGAACCCCCGCAGCCCTTCACTGCCCGCCAAGCGATTGCACGGCGCGCGGCGGAAGAACTGACCGACGGCGCGATCATCAATTATGGTTTCGGGATTCCCGACGGCATTGCAAAACTGGTGGCCGCGCGCGGCGATCTCGATCGATATTATCAGTCCATCGAACACGGAACTTACGGCGGCACCTTGCTTGATGGGCCCCTATTCGGCTTCGCCCGCAACCCGAGTGCGATGATCGACGCGCCTTCCCAGTTCGACTTATATTCGGGTGGCGGCCTCGACATCGCCTTCCTCGGCTTCGGCGAGATCGACGCCGCCGGCCATATCAACGCGTCCAAGCTCGGCGGGCTGCCAGTCGGTCCCGGAGGTTTTATCGACATTGCGCAAAACGCCCACAAGGTCGTGTTCTGCGGCACCTTCGATGCCAAGGGCAGTGAAATCCAGACCGGTGACGGCAGCCTTCGTATCACCCGGCACGGGGAAATCTGTAAGTTCGTCGATCAGGTCAAGCAGATCACCTTTTCCGGGATCGAGTCGGTGCGTCGCGGCCAACAAGCAATCTACGTCACCGAACGGGCGGTGTTCCGGCTAACCCCAGATGGCATGGTCTTTAGCGAGGTCGCGCCCGGAGTCGATCCGCAGCGCGACGTGTTGGACCGGATGGACTTCGCGCCCCTCGTTCCCACCGACCCCACCGTCATGTCGGCGGAATTTTTTACGGCCTGATTGGCTCGAATTGGAGGAAAAACCATGACGCCACTGCGCATCGCCGTGATCGGGGCCGGGCAAATCGGCCGCCGCCACATGGATGTTCTGTTGCCGGATTCCGCCTATGCCGTGGCCGGAATCGCCGACCCCATGCCGGCGTCCAAGGAATTCGCCGATCAGCACGATATTCCATATTTTTCGGATACCGAGGAAATGCTCGACAAGGTGCAGCCTGACGGCGCCATCGTCGCCTCGCCGAACCAGTTTCACATGAGCGGGGGCATGGCCTGCATTTCGCGGGAAGTCCCGGTCCTGATAGAGAAACCGGTGGCTGATTCCCTGACCGATGCGCTTACCCTCGTCAATAAAGCCAAACAATCCGGTGTCCCCGTTATGGTCGGCCACCATCGCAGGCACAATCCGATCATCCGAAAGGCCTGGGAGGTCATCCAAGGGGGTGGGATTGGTAAGGTGACGGCGGTCAACTGTCTGTGGCTCACCCACAAGCCGGACCACTATTTCGACCTTGCTTGGCGGCGCGAAGCCGGTGGGGGAACGGTCCTTATCAACGGTATCCACGAGATTGATTACATACGCATGCTGTGCGGCGAGATCGATAGCATTCAGGCGGTAACTGCCAATGCGGTACGTGGATTTCCGGTCGAGGATACCGCGGCGGCCGTCATTCACTTTGAAAACGGTGCACTGGGCACACTGCTGGTTTCCGACGCGGTAACCTCGCCCTGGACCTGGGAGTGCACCTCGGGAGAAAACCCGGACTATCCTCAAAATGCCCAGTACAGTTTTCTTATTACCGGCACCAAGGGGTCCCTGGCGGTTCCTACGCTCGATCACTGG
>DASCOC010000252.1:0-12230 GCA_036011805.1 Rhodospirillales bacterium | reverse complement strand
CACCGGCGAGACGATGCTTTGAAACAAGGTCCGCCTCGTGCGCGCCATCTCGAATTTAAAGATCGCTTTGACCGCGTGAATATTCATGCCGCCCCCTTGACCAGGTTGACGAAAATATCCTCCAGCGAGCTTTGCGTCGTCTGCAAGTCCCTGAATTTGATTCCCGCCTCATTCAGCGCGGCCAACAAGGCGGTAATGCCGGTCCGCTCCGCATGGGTGTCATAGGTATAGACCAGCCGGGCGCCGCCGTCGGCCAGTTCAAGATTGTAGGGCTGCAAGTGCGGCGGGATGGTTTGCAACGGTTGGTGCAGATATAGCGTCAACTGCTTCTTGCCCATTTTGTTCATCAGTTCGGCTTTGTCTTCGACGACAACGATCTCACCGTTGTTGATGACCCCGACGCGCTCGGCAATGGCTTCGGCTTCTTCGATGTAGTGCGTGGTCAGGATGATGGTGACACCGGAGGCCTGCAGGGCGCGCACCATCTGCCACATCTCCTTGCGCAATTCGACATCGACGCCGGCGGTCGGTTCATCCAGGAACAGGATATTAGGCTCGTGGGAAAGCGCCTTGGCGATCAACAGCCGGCGTTTCATACCGCCGGAAAGCTCCGTAATCATACTGTCTTTCTTGTCCCACAACGACAGCTCCTTGAGCACCTTCTCAATATGGCCGGGGTCGGATTTCTTGCCGAACAGTCCGCGGCTGAAATTGACCGTCGCCCATACGGTCTCGAAGACTTCGGTGGTCAGTTCCTGCGGCACCAGCCCGATCAGGCTGCGGGTCTGGCGGTAATCGGTGATGATGTCGTGGCCGTCGACGCTGACGGTGCCCTCCGTCGGGTTGACGATGCCACAGATAATGTTGATCAGCGTCGTCTTGCCGGCGCCGTTGGGGCCTAGAAGCGCTAGAATCTCGCCACGGCGGATGTCCAGGCTGACACGTTTAAGCGCCTGGAAGCCGGAGGCATAGGTTTTCGACAGGTTGGAGACGGAAATCAGGGTGTTCATGGCCGGGACACATTCGGGCTTTGCCGGCACCAGGTCAATTGCGGAAAAATGGGCCGGCCCCCTAAACAGCCGGCCTTTTTTATTAATCCCGGTGACGCCGCGATTATTCCGGCAGCATTTCGTCGACTTGTTTTTCGACGGCTTTCGAATCGCCGAGCAATCCGGCATGAAGGTCGACCGACATCGGGTCGGGATAGACGTCTTCCTGGCCGGATTCCAGCGCCTCGAAGATGGTGTTGACGACCTCATGGGGCGGGGTTTTTTCCATCGGAAAGCCTTCCGCCATGTCGGTATCGACCGGGCCGGGATAAACCCCGAGCACGGAAGTCCCTTGCACCGCCAGTTCCGCCCGGATGCCCTGGGTCAACGAATGCACCGCCGCCTTCGACGCGCTGTAGGACCCCAGCGCCGGGAAGTTCACGTAGCTGGCGATGGAGGCCAAATTGATGATGGCGCCGCCGCCGTTGGCGGCCAGCACCGGCGCGAAGGCGCGGGTCATGTTGAGGGTGCCGAAATAATTGGTTTCCATTTCGCCCCGCGCCGGATGGTCGTCCTCGGCGGCAATTAAGCCTGCGAAGGCGGCGATGCCGGCGTTGTTAATCAAAAGGGTGACATCGGTATGGTTTTCGGCGGCGGTGAGAATCATGTCCGGCTTGGTGACGTCGAGGGCGACCGGGATGACCCGGTCCGGCGCCGAAGCGACTACGTCGGTCAACGTCTCCACATCACGGGCGGTGGCGTACACCTTGGCCGCGCCCCCGGCCAGCAGTTCCTCGACGAAGGCCCGCCCGATACCCCGGTTGGCGCCGGTGACAAGGGCGATGGAATTCTTGATGTTCATAATTTGGCAGTCCTCTTTAGGGTTTGTTGAATGATTGTTCAAAACTTTACCGACTATGTTGAACGATCATTCAAAACACAACAGGAAATTTATGTCAGGATGCTTTTTACGTGTTTCACGGTGTCTTCGAGCACGGTGGGGTCGCCACGGCCGCGGGTCATCATGCGGCCGCCCATAATCAAACTCTGCAATATACGGGCGGTCCGGGCGGCATCGAGGCCGGCATTGATCTCACCGGTTTTTTGGCCTTGCTTGATCATGCGGCGAAAGAACGCCTGGAATTCTTCGATCCCCTGGCGCACGGCCCGGTCCATCTCATCATCCTTGGGCGCGCCTTCGACAATTGAGTTGGTCATAAAACAGCCGCAGTTGTCCGGGTTATCGCGGACATCGTCGATCATGTGCTCGAACACCGCCAAAATCGCCTTGCGGGGGGTGTGTTTTTCCTCAACCTCGGAAAGAAAGGACAGGGCCTGGGCGCCGTACCGGTCGAGCGCCTTTTGAAAGAGCGCCTTCTTGGGACCGAAGGCGGCATAGATGCTGCCCGGATTGATGCCCATGCATTCAACCAGACACCGCATCGAGGTCGCCTCATAGCCCTGCCGCCAAAACATCAGCATCGCCTTGTCGAGGACCTCATCCTCGTCGAATTTCTTTTCCCACGGCATGGTGATGGTGTAGCAGGTTTTGAACGATCCTTCAATATAGGTCTATAATGGCAGAAACCGGGGGCCTGCGTTTGTTATTAATATGTCCGGGCATCCAAAATCGTATATAATCCGGCGCCCCCAGGACGGGGCCAAAAGCAGAATTGGGAGAAATGCTTGATGTCCTTGGTGAAACGCATAATGCCGTTGATCGCGGCGTTAATTTTCAGCCTGGTCCTTGCTGGTGACAGCAGCGCCCAGCGCAAAGGCGGTAAACGGAAAGCGCCCCCCCATCTGGTCGAGATCATCACGGTCGAAACCGTGCCGCTCAGTTTCGAGACCGTGCGCACCGGCACCCTGGCCGCCCGCAAAAGCGTGCGCATCTTCAACCAGGAAGAAGGCCGCATCGACCACATCACCGTGCGCGAGGGCGACAAGGTCAAGGCCGGCACCATCATCGTCAAACTGGACCGGCGAATTCTTGCCGCCGAACTGGCCAAGGCGGCGGCCAAGCGCCGCCAGGTGGAAGGAACCCTCAAGCGCGTGCGGGAACTGTCGCGCAGGAACGTCACCTCGCAAGAGCGGCTCGACATTTCGGAAATGGATGTCAGCGTCGCCAAGGCGGAAGAAAAGCTGATTGCCACCCGCCTGGATTACACCCAAATCCGCGCCCCCTTCGACGGTATCGTCACCGAACGCAAGATCGAACCGGGCGATATCGCGCCCCGCAATACGCATCTGTTGACCCTGATCGATGCCAATACGCTGTTCACCACGGTATCCGTCTCGGAACTGGTGATTCCACGGCTCCGGGTCGGGGCCAGCGTCGATGTCCGCATCGATGCGCTGGGCGACCAGGTCTCAAAGGGGCGGATCGGGCGGATCCATCCCATCGTCGACCCCCGCACCCGTCAGGGCACCATCGAAGTTGAACTGGACCCGGTGCCGGCCGGCGCCGTCGCCGGGCAATCGTGCCGGGTTCGTTTGCGTACCCCGAAAGCCGACCGGCGGGTGATTCCCTTTGCCGCCCTTCGCCGCGACCGGGAGGGACAATTCGCCTTCGTCGTCGTCAAGGGCAAAGCGGCGGTCAAGCGAGTGCGCACGGGTCTTCGCCTCGACCACCGGGTCGAGATCCTCGAAGGCTTGGCCGCCGGAGACAACGTCGTGGTCCGCGGCTTCCTCGACCTGCGCGCCGGCAAGAAGGTCAGCGTCGTCAATAATGGCCGCCCGATGTCCAACACGGGGTCCAAGAAAGGGGCCAAGGCAAAGTCCAAGGAAGGTTCGTGATAAAAAAATCTTCTGATCGCCACGGCGGCCTCGCCGCCTGGTCAATCCGCCACCCGGTCGGTATCGCCATGCTGACGCTGGCGGCCTCGGTGCTCGGCGTCATCAGCTACGGGCGGTTGTCGGTCGATCTGCTGCCGGAGATCAAATATCCGGGCGTCCGGGTCCGCATCATGGACCCCGGCGTGTCGGCGCGGATCATGGAAGACGCGGTCACCCGCCAGTTGGAAGAACAGCTCGCCGTCACCGAAGACGCCATCGCCGTCGAATCGACGACGACGGAAGGCCGCTCAGCCGTCAATCTCACGTTCCAGTACGGCAAGGACATCGATAGTGCGCTGCGCGACGCCTCGACGCGCCTGGACCGGGCCAAGCGCTTCCTGCCCGACACCATCCGCCCGCCCGTCGTCTTCAAATTCGACCCGTCGCAAATTCCGGTCGCCGAGTTCGTCGTCGCCTCTCCGCTGCAAAGCCCGGTCAAGCTCAGGGATTGGGTCGATTATCAATTTTCCAAATGGTTCGTGAACCTGCCCGGCGTCGCCGCCGTCGAAGTCGGCGGCGGGCTGGTGCGTGAAATCCAGGTGCTTCCCGACCCGGCACGCCTGAGCGGCATGCGCCTGACCGCCGACGACGTCGTTAACGCCATCGAACGGGCCAATCTTCAGGAAGCGGCGGGACGCCTGGAAAGCGGCCGCCGGGAATATATCGGCCGCACCACGGGCCGGTTTGCTTCCATCGAAGACATCCGGCAACTGCCCTTGCGCCTTCCCGACGGCGGCACCGTGCGGCTCAAGGATGTCGCCGAAATCGTCGATGGCCATGAGGACGACCGGCTCAGGACCCGGCTCAACGGCCTGCCGGGGATCAAGGTTTCGATCCAGAAGCAGCCCGACTCCAACACCGTCGCCGTGGTCCAGGCCGTCAACGACCGCATGGCCTGGCTGAAGGAACGCTCGCTGATGCCGTCCGATATCACCATCAAGCCGGTCGCCGACCAATCCGTCTATATCCGCAATGCCCTTCGCAACGCGGCCACGGCGGCGGCAAGCGGGGCGCTGCTGGCGATGTTGGTGGTCTACCTGTTCCTGGGCGACCTGCGCCGGACCCTGGTGGTCGGCACCGCGATCCCGGTTTCCATCCTGGTCACCTTCGGCCTGATGGGCATCGGCGGTTGGACCCTCAATATCATGACCCTCGGCGGCCTGGCGCTTGGCGTCGGCATGGTCGTCGACAGCACCATCGTGATGATCGAAAACATCTACCGTCACCAGCGCCACGGCGTCGCCGGCGCCGAAGCCGCCGAAGACGCCGCCAAGGAGGTCAACAGCGCCATCGTCGCCTCGACCAGCACCAACCTGGCCGCCGTGGTGCCGTTCCTGTTCATCTCCGGCCTGATCGGGCTGTTGTTCAAGGAATTGATCTTCACCATTACCGCCGCCATCATCGCCGCCATGTTCGTCGCCTTGACCCTGGTGCCGGCCTTCGGCAGCCGCGTCCCGGTGCGCGAGCGGTCCCGATCCCGGAAAGCCATCGACGGCGTCATCACCTTTCTCGAAGGCCTCTACACCAAGGCGTTACGAGGGATTCTCAATAGACCGGTGGCGCAATTGGCTACCGCGGCGATCCTGATCGGCCTGTTGGCGTCGGGCGTCATGAGCCTGGGCGGCGCCAAACAAATTTTCCTGCCCAGCATGGACGACGGCCGTATCCGGGTCTCGGTGCTTGCCGACCCCGGCATTCCCATCGATGAGATGGATGCCGCCGTCCAGCGGCTGGAGGGCCTGTTCAACAAGCAGCCCGAGGTCGCCACCGTGTTCACCATCGTCGGCGGACGTATCTTCGGGCGCTCCCAGCGCCTGACCAGCAACCGCACCACCATGACCGTTCAACTGGTGTCGCTGAAGAAGCGCACCGTCGGCAACCGGGATTGGGTGAAGCGGATGCAGAAGTCCATCCGCAAGCTTCGCATGGCCGGGTTCAAGGTCCGGATGCGGACCGGCGGCATCCGCGGCGTGCGCATGCACCGCGGCAACGATGACGTGACCCTCAGGGTGACCGGCCCGGATATTGAAGGCCGCGACCTGCTCGGCAGCCAGGTCGTCGATATGTTGAAGTCCATCAATGGGCTGCGCAACATCGCCCATTCGGCCGAGGAAACCACCGAGGAACTGGTGTTCGCCGTCGACCACGACCGCTTGGCGGAATTGGGGCTGACCGTGGAAACAGTGGCCCGCGCCGCGCGCATCGCGCTGGATGGAGAAACGGTCACCGAATATCTCGACAACGACCGGTCCTACAATATCCGAGTCCGCTTGCCGGTGCGGTCCGTCAACACCATCCAGGAGATCGAGTCGATTCCGCTGTCGCCCGGCCAAGCCGGGCAAGGGCCTATTTATCTCGGCGATGTGGCCAAGGTATCGCTGACTTCGTCGCCGGCGGAAATTCTGCGCGACAATCAACGCCAGATCACCGAGGTCACGGCGTCGCTGACCGGAGACGTGACCCTGGGCGAAGTGTCGGTCGAGGTCGAGCGCAAGCTCGGCGGCCTCAGGCTTCCGGAAGGCTATGGCCTGTACGACACCGGGGCGGCCAAATCCCTCCAGCAAGGCCGCCACCTGACCATGATCCTGCTCGGCCTGGCGCTGTTCCTGGTCTTCGTGGTGATGGCGGTGCAGTACGAATCGCTGCGTAATCCGCTGATCATTATGCTCGGCGTGCCGTTCACCATTACCGGCGTCGCCCTCGGCATCCAGGTCACCGGCATTTCACTGTCGATGCCGATTTGGCTGGGCGTCATCATGCTGGCCGGGATCGTCGTCAACAACGCCATCGTCCTGGTCGAATATTTCGAGATCATGCGTGAGCGGGGCATGGCCAAGACCGACGCCATCATCGAGGCCGGCCGCGTCCGCCTCAGGCCGATCCTGATGACCACCATGACGACGGTGTGCGGGCTGATGCCGCTGGCCATCGGCGCCGGTGAAGGAGCCGAAATGCTGCAGCCCCTGGCCATCACCATCGTCTTCGGCTTGAGCTTTTCGATGCTGGTGACGCTGGTCTTCATGCCGGTGCTGTATTCGGTCCTCGGCGTCCCCGACCACGACCCCGTCCCGGTCGCCGCCTGAACGGTAACAATTACCCTCATGACCATCGACCGACCCGAAGACCCCTATCCCCAACTGGAACGGCGCTTCAAGCGCCTGAATGCCTTGGCCGAGGCGGCGGCGGTGCTGCATTGGGACATGTCGGCGATCATGCCGATGGGTGGCGCCGAGGCGCGGTCCGAACAACTGGCGGAACTGAAAGCCGTCCGCCACGGCCTCCTGACGGCGCCCGAGGTCGGCGACCTGTTGGACGCCGCAGAGGCAAAAGACGGGGACGAAGACAGCCTCAAGGGCTGGCAGCCGGCCAACTTGGCCCGGATGCGACGGCGCTGGCTCAAGGCGACGGCCTTGAGCGAAGACCTGGTGGTGGCGTTGTCGAAGGCCTGTTCGGCGTGCGAGACAAAATGGAGAACCGCGCGCGCCGATGATGACTTCCCATCCGTCCGCCCGGCGCTGGAAGAGGTCCTCAACCTGATCCGCGAGGCGGCGGCGGCGAAGGGCGAAAAACAGGGACTGTCGCTTTATGACGCCTTGCTTGACGATTACGAGCCGGACGGACGCGCCGCCGACATCGACCCGGTGTTCGACGCCTTGGAGGCCTTCCTGCCGGATTTTTTGGGCCTCGTGCTGGACGCGCAGGCGGCAAAGCCCGAGGCCATCCTTCCCGAAGGCCCGTTCCCGGAGCAAACCCAGAAGGCCTTGGGCGTCCAGTTCATGCAGGCGCTGGGGTTCGATTTCGACCACGGGCGGCTCGACATCAGCCTGCACCCCTTTTGCGGCGGCACGCCGGACGATGTCCGCATCACCACCCGTTATGACGAGGCCGATTTTACCTCTTCGCTGATGGCGGTGCTGCATGAAACCGGCCACGCGCTTTACGAACGCGGCCTGCCGAAAACCTGGCGCGGCCAGCCGGTCGGCGAGGCGCTCGGCATGAGCATGCATGAAAGCCAGTCCTTGCTGGTCGAGATGCAGGTCTGCCGGTCGCCTGAATTCCTCGGCTACGCCGCGCCGATCATGCGGGCCGCGTTCGGTGGCGATTTAAATGTTGGGGGCCCGTCCTGGGAACCCGATAACCTCTACCGGCTTTATACGAAGGTTGAGCCCGGCTTCATCCGCGTCGACGCCGATGAGGTCACCTACCCGGCGCATGTGATCATGCGCTACAAGCTGGAACGCGCCATGATCGAAGGCGATATGCAGATTGCCGACCTGCCCGCCGCCTGGAACGACGGCATGCAGCGGCTGCTGGGACTGACGCCGCCGGGCGACCGGGAGGGATGTTTGCAGGACCTGCACTGGTACGACGGGGCGTGGGGCTATTTCCCCACCTATACGCTGGGCGCGATGACGGCGGCGCAGTTGTTCATTGCTGCCAAAAACAACGTGCCCGAGATTGCACCCGGCATCATGGAAGGCAATTTCAAGCCGCTGTTCCGGTGGCTCAAAACCCATGTCCACGCCAAGGGCTCGCTGTTGCCGGCGAAACAGCTTCTTATCGAAGCGACCGGAAAACCGCTTGACCCGGAGGTCTTCAAGGCCCACTTGAATGCGCGGTATTTAGCTTAATTTGGTAATGCTCTAGGCTAATTCCGGTAGGAAGGGGAAATCGTTGCAATACATATCCACCAGGGGGGAAACCCCGGCGACCGCGTTCGACGGCGTGCTGTTGAGCGGGCTGGCGCCTGACGGCGGCCTGTTCGTGCCCGAAAACTGGCCGCAACTCAGCGCCGACGATATCGCCTCGATGGAGGGCATGCCCTATCAGGAACTGGCGCTGCGCATTATTGCGCCTTTCGTCGGCGGCACCGTTCCCGGCACCGCGCTCGCCGGGATCATCGACGGCGCCTACAAAAACTTCGACACCGACGAAATCGTGCCGTTGAAACAGATCGGCGACAACGAATGGCTGATGGAACTGTTCCACGGGCCGACGCTGGCATTCAAGGACATGGCGTTGCAGGTGTTGGGGCCGCTGTTCGACCATGTCCTGAAAACCAGGAACGAACGGGTCACCATCATCGGCGCCACCTCGGGCGATACCGGGTCCGCCGCGATCGAGGCCTGCCGCGACCGCGACGCCATCGATATTTTCATGCTCCACCCCAAGGGCCGGGTTACCGAGGTGCAGCGCCGCCAAATGACCACGGTACCGTCGGAAAACGTCTACAACATCGCCATCGAGGGCACCTTCGACGATTGCCAGGATCTGGTGAAGGCGATGTTCAACGACCAGGCGCTCCGCGACCGGCTCAGGTTTTCCGCCGTCAACTCCATCAACTGGGCCCGGATCATGTCCCAGGTGGTGTATTATTTCTGGGCCGGGCTGAAACTGGGCACGCCGGAAACGCACCTGTCCTTCGCCGTGCCGACCGGCAATTTCGGCAATGTCTTCGCCGGTTACGAGGCCCGCGCCATGGGCCTGCCCATCGACCAGCTTGTCATCGGCTCGAACAGCAACGACATCCTGGCCCGGTTTTTGGAGACCGGCACCATGGAAATGACCGGGGTGACGCCGACCATCAGCCCGTCCATGGATATCCAGGTATCGTCCAATTTCGAACGGCTTTTGTTCGATCTTTGCGACCGCGACGGCGGCCATGTCGCCTCGATGCTCGACGGCTTCCGCGAGACCGGGCGTTTTTCCATCAACGCCAAGGCCCTGGAGGCGGCGCAAGTGATCTTCTACGGCGCTAGGTTCGATGACGAGGAAACCAAGCAGGTCATCCGCGATGTCTATGAGAATTCCGATGAATTGATCGACCCCCACACCGCCGTCGGCATCGCCGCCGCCCGGGCGCAGCGCCGCGACCGTTCGGTGCCGATGATCGCGCTCGCCACCGCCCATCCGGCCAAGTTCCCCGACGCCGTCGAGGCCGCCACCGGGGTCCGCCCCGCCCTGCCGGCCCACCTGGCCGACCTCCACGAGCGCCAGGAACGCTGCACCGTTTTGCCTAACGACTTCGACGCGGTTGCAACCTTCGTTACCGAGCGGGCGCGGGGCGGGGAATAAAATGACCGTCAACGTCACCGAACTGGATAACGGCCTGCGCGTCGTCTCCGATTTTATGGAGCACGTCGAGACGGTGTCGTTGGGCGCCTGGGTCGAGGTCGGCACCCGCGACGAGGACGCCGACATCAACGGCATCTCGCACCTGTTGGAGCACATGGCGTTCAAGGGCACCGAGCGCCGCGACGCCAAGACCATCGCCGAGGAAATCGAGAACGTCGGCGGCCACCTCAACGCCTACACGACGCGGGAATCGACCGCGTACTACGCCAAGATTATGAAAGACGATATGCCGCTGGCCGTCGATATCATCGCCGACATTTTGCAGCATTCGGTCATGGATGAAACCGAACTGGCGCGCGAGCAAGACGTCATCGTTCAGGAAATCAACCAGTCCTTCGATACCCCCGACGACGTCGTCTTCGATTATTTTCAAGCCACCGCGTTTCCCGAACAGGCCCTCGGCCGCCCGGTGCTGGGCACCGCGGCGCTGGTGCGCCAGATGACGCCGGAGACGTTGCTGGGGTACATGGCCAAGCATTATTCGGCGCCCCGGATGGTGTTCGCCGCCGCCGGTAATTTGGACCATCAGCGCCTCGTCGGCCTCGCCGAAGACGCCTTCGACTCGCTGCCGGCGCCGACCAACGGCAGCCATGAAAGCGCCCGCTATGTCGGCGGCGACAACCACCAGACCCGCGATTTGGAACAGGCGCATGTGCTGGTCGGGCTCGAGGGCATCGCCTTCGACGACCCGGATTTCTACGCGGCTTCCGTGATGTCGACGGTGTTGGGCGGCGGCATGTCGTCAAAATTGTTCCAGGAAATCCGCGAAAAGCGCGGCATGGCCTATGCCATCTATTCGTATTTGCAGTGTTACACCGACGGCGGCCTGTTCGGCGTCTATGCCGGCACCGACAAAGCCCAGGTCGCGGAACTGGTGCCGTTGATTTTCGATCAGATCAAGGAAATCGCCGGCGGCTTGGCGGAACATGAAATCTTACGCGCCCGCGCCCAGATCAAGGCCGGCATCCTGATGTCGCTGGAAAGCACGTCTTCCAGGAGCGAGCAATTGGCCCGGCAGATGATGGTGTTCAAGAAGCCGCTGTCTATTGACGAGACCATCGCCAAGGTCGAGGCCGTCGACGAGGACGCCATCATGCGCGTCGCCGAGCGGCTGCTGGCCAGCCCGCCGACGCTGACGACGCTCGGCCCTGAATGAGTGGCCGGAATAAAGTTTACTCCTTCGCCTACTCCTTCGCCGCCAGATATTCCTCGACCAATTTATAGATAGCCTTGGCGTCGGCGTCGTCGCCGCTAAAGACGATGTTGGATTTCTCGCCGAAGATATTGAGAACGTAGCCCCTGGCCTCGCAGACTTCTTCGAGCGCCGCGGCGAACGGAATGATGACGTTATCGTTGAGCGATTGGGCGTCCGGCGCCGCCTCCATGCGGGCGAACAAATCCCGCATCAGGGCTTCGGCGTTTTTTTTACCGGAAGGTTTACGTTTTGCCATCGGACGCAGAACGCTCAGGCGTGGCCCGCGTCATCGGACAGCATCCGGGGATCGATGCCGATCTTGCTCATCGCCCGGTCCCACTTGCCGTCCAGGTCGCCACCGAAAATCAAGTCGTCATCGGCGTCCACATGCAGCCATCCGTTGCCCATGATTTCGGAATCCAATTGCCCCGGGCCCCAACCGGAATATCCCAACGCCAACATGCTTTGCAGCGGTCCATCGCCGCCGGCGATGGCTTTCAGGATATCGACGGTGGCGGTCAGGGCGACGTCTCGGTCGACGACCATGGTGGCGTCCTTGAGATAATCGCGCGAATGCAGGACGAAGCCGCGCCCCGATTCGACGGGGCCGCCGAAATGAATATCGATCTTGCCGCCGCAACCGGCGGTTTCGATGCCCAGTTGTTCCAACATGTCGGGAAACGACAGCGATTCCAACGCCCGGTTGACGACCAGGCCCATGGCGCCGTCGGCATTGTGGGCGCACATATAGATCACTGTTTTTTCGAAGCGGGGGTCCTGCATCCCCGGCATGGCGATTAACAATTGTCCGGCAAGATAGGATTCGTGTTGCTGGAAGGGTTCATCGAAGTCATGCATCGGATTTCCCTTTCTTTAACAGTTGGTCCAAAACCGTTCGGCCCAAAGGCGCAACTGCGAGGCCACCCCCAACACTATTTATATACGGTGATTATGGCACAAAATCGGCAACGCGGCAAAGAAGGAGAAGCCGGTGGTGACGATGGTATTCCTTATCCCAAGCCTGATCCCCGGCAGATCAAGACGCCTGGCCGGGAAGCTCACTTTTTACCTTATTG
>DASCOC010000251.1:0-9381 GCA_036011805.1 Rhodospirillales bacterium | reverse complement strand
CCATCGTAACTTTTCTGGACGTCGCGAAATTCAACAAAGGCAGTGGTTTGGCTCATAAAACTGCTTTCTCTTCGGCTTTATATGTCGGTTGCGTACTCAAGCCATTTCCTCAAGGCTGCCTTCGAGCAACGCATCGTTCATAGTCAATGGCGCTCGTATTCGAATGGTGTTGGCATTAAGCCCCCAGGAAAGTTTGATTAAACCACGATTGAGAGATTTGTACATAAAGCTTTAGTGTTTTTTTGGATTTGGTTCGTGCTCCCCGCACCCGTTCAAAAACCGCCTTGGGTGTCGCCCTTACAGGGTGCGCAGCCTGGGATCGAGGATATCGCGAAGGGCATCCCCGAACAGGTTGAACCCGAACACCGCCAGGCTGATGGCAACGCCGGGCCAGATCGCCATCCACGGCGCACTTTCGGCGTATTCCTCCGCCCCGCCCTGCAACATCAAGCCCCAGGCCGGCGTCGGTTCCTGGACGCCCAGCCCCAGATAACTCAATGACGCCTCCAGCAAGATCGCATGGCCGACGAAGGTGCTGGCCATAATCAGGAACGGCGCCATCACGTTGGGCACCATATGACGAAGGATAATCCGCGCATGGGAAAAGCCTAAGGCGCGGGCGGCATCCACATAAGGGATCTCGCGAATGGCCAGGGCGTTGGACCGCACCACCCGCGCACATTGCGGGATAAACGGAATGGTAATGGCGATGATGACGTTCTCGGTGCCGGGGCCGAGGGTCGAGACGATGGCAAGCGCCATGATGATCAGCGGAAAGGCCATGAACACATCCATCACCCGTTGCAGCAGCAAATCGAAACGGCCGCCGAAATAAGCACTGGCGACGCCCAGAACCAAGCCGATCACGGATCCGAAAAACGCCGCCGTCAGGCCGACGAACAACGCCGTGCGGGCGCCGTAAATGATCCGGGTCAGCACATCGCGGCCGAATTGGTCGGTGCCGAAGAAGAAATCATCGCCGGGCGGCGTCAACATCACCTTGAAGTCGTTCAGTGTCGGATCATATACGGTGATGACATCGGCAAAGATCGCCATAAAGACCATGGCGATGACGATCCCGGCGCCGAAGCTGCCCAGCGGATGGCTACGGGCATTTTTGACCAACTTTTGGGTCCACGGAACTTTAACTTCCGGTTCATCCCAATTGCTCTTAAATAATAGCTCGCCTTCAGGGGCCATCGTATCTTTCGCTCTTCTTTAATTTATTTTTCCGCTCTATGAAGAAGGTAGGGGCTCCGCAGTAAACCTTCAACACGGTTATTCCCCTTGCCCGCCAAAGCGCTCCCACAGCCACTTAGCCGACCGTAAAAGCTGGGCGTCGGCGCCATGACGACCGACCATCTGGACGCCGATGGGCATGCCGTCCGCCCCCGTCAGCAACGGCACCGACACCGCCGGCACGCCTAACAACGTCCACATGCCGTTGAAGACGGGCTTGCCGGTGGAGCCATGACCCTTCGGCGCTTGGCCGGTCGCCGCCGGGGTCAGGATCGCATCGTAATGATCAAACAACCCGTCCAGGGCTTGCGCCTGTGCCTCGGCCAGGCCGAGCGCACGGATATAGTCGGCGGCCGGAATTGCCTTGCCCTCATCCACCCGTTCATGGGTTTCCGGGCGCATTTTATCGGGCGCCTTTTCCGCCGTCTCGCCCAGAAAGGCGGCAACGTTGGCATGGATGACGGTTTTATGAGTGGAAACGATATCGTCGAAGAGGCCTTCCAAGGTGACGTCCTTGGCAACATCCCCGAGGCCGTTAACGAAGCCCTCCAGGGCCTCGGCCATGTCCGGTTCGGCCTCTTCCCATGCCGGGGTTCTGACGAACGCGAATTTGACGCTGTCGGGCAGGCCTTTCGCCATGGCGCCGGAAAGATCGCGGTCCGGTTCGGCCAACATGTCCCAATCTTCCGGGTCATGCACCATCAAGGCATCGGCAATCAACGCCAGATCGTCGACCTCACGGCCGTACACACCGATGGTATCGAGCCTTCGGGCCAGCATGCTGACGCCGCGGCGCGAGATCGACCCGAAGGTCGGCTTGTAGCCGAAGACGCCGCAAAAAGACGCCGGTCGGATCATCGAGCCGCCGGTCTGCGTACCAATGGCCAACGGCGTCATCTGATCGGCAACCGCCGCCGCCGAGCCGGAAGACGAGCCGCCCGGCGTGCGTGACGGATCATGCGGGTTGGCCGTCTTGCCGGGGGCCGAAAGCGCCCATTCCGTGGTCACCGTTTTTCCCAGGATCACCGCACCTGCCCGGCGCAAGTGCGACGCCACCGCCGAATCCTCAATCGGACGGTGGCCTTCATAAAAAGCGGATCCGCACTCGGTCGGCATATCTTTGGTGTCGAAAATATCCTTCAGCCCGACGGGAAGCCCGTGCAGCGGGCCCAAGGGTTCGCCGGCTTTTTTCTTGGCATCCAACGCCCGCGCCTGGGCCAAGGCCAAATCCGGGTCCAGATAAATCCAGGCGCCGACGGCCTCTTCGCGCTCGGCAATACGGTCCAGACAGGATTGCGTCAATTCCTCGGCGCTGCACTCGCCCGCCTCCAATGCCCGGCGGGCAGCGATGGCGCTTAGCGATGAAAGATTTTGTCCTGATTTGGAAATGGATTGGCCCCCCTTAAGCGACTATTGTATACAATTGCACGCCAGGGAAACAATCCAACTGGGATGACCGATGCCGAAATCCGCCGAAGCCAAAAATACCAAAAGCCTCCCCACCGATACTTCGCGGGGCGATTTCGTGCATGGCTGGCTACTGGGCGCCATCCGCGACGGCCAATTTCAACCGGGAAGCCGCATCCGCGAGGCCGAGGTCGCCCTCCAGCTGGGGGTCAGCCGCACCCCGGTGCGCGAAGCCTTCCGGCGGCTGCAGGCGGATGGGTTGTTGGTGTTAACGCCCTGGCGCGGCGCCCAGGTGGCCGAGCTGAACCAAACCCAAGTGATCGAACTGTACGCCATGCGCCGGGTCCTGGAAGGCACCGCCGCCGCACTGGCGGCCGAGCACGCCACGCCAGAAGAAATCGATCATCTTTTTAAACTGTTGGAAAAGGATAAAACGGCAGAGGACAAATCGGTTCGCCATGCCCAAATAAACCGGCAATTCCACCAAACCTTGTACGGGGCGGCCCATAACCGATACCTGCTGAAGGCGCTGAACGCCCTTACCGATTCCCTGGCGCTGCTTAAATCCACCACCTACGAAGTGCCCGGACGCGCCCTGGTCGCGCGGGACGAACATGTTCTGATCGCCAATGCCATCAAAAAACGTGATTCCGCCGCCGCCGAAAAGACCACCCGTGCCCACATCGAGACGGCGGAACGGGCACGGATTAAACTTCTGTTTGGCGACAGTTAACAATCCGCCCGCCGGCACGGCCCTCGACGGAACAATTCATTATGCGGGTATCCGACTTCGATTTCGATCTGCCTCCCCGGTTTATCGCCCAGCATCCGGCTGACCCTAGGGATTCGGCACGGTTGTTAGCGGTCGGGTCGGAAAATTTTCAGGATCTTTCGATTGCCGGTTTGCCTGGGCTTCTCCGGCCCGGCGACGTTCTGGTCGTCAATGACACCCGGGTGATCCCGGTGCGCCTTGCCGGGCACAAACACACCCCAAGGGACAGGGACGGCGACGGCCCCGGCCCCCGCGTTCAAGTGACGCTTCTGAAAGCCACCAATCCCGGAACCTGGCAGGCCTTCGCCCGCCCGGCCAAAAAACTCAACCCCGGCGATAACATTTCTTTCGCACCCGGTTTCACCGCCGAGGTTACGGCCAAGGGCGACGGCGGCGAGGTTTCGCTGGCGTTCGGGCTGGCCGATTCTGATTTGATGACGATGTTGGATAGCCACGGCGTGATGCCGCTGCCGCCTTATATCAAGCGTACCGATGCCGGTGACCCTGATGACCGGGACCACTATCAAACCCTGTTCGCCAACATTCCCGGCGCCGTCGCGGCGCCGACGGCGGGGCTGCATTTTACGCCCAAGCTTATTCAGGCGGTGGAAGCCGCGGGCGCCCAAATCCAACGGCTGACCCTGCATGTCGGGGCCGGCACCTTCCTGCCGGTCAAGGTGGACGACACCGCAGATCACAAAATGCATGCCGAATGGGGGCAAATTTCCACCGCCACCGCCAACGCCGTCAACAAAGCCAAGGCCGAATCCCGCCGCGTGATCAGCGTCGGCACCACCGCGCTTCGGCTGTTGGAGACCGCGGCGGATGACGAAGGGAAAGTGCGGCCGTTCTCCGGTGAAACGGATATCTTCATCACGCCGGGATACCGGTTTAAGATCGTCGATGCCTTGCTCACTAATTTTCACCTGCCGTGTTCGACCTTATTCATGCTGGTTTCGGCGTTTTCCGGGTTGGACCGCATGAAGGCGGCTTACGAACACGCCATGGCCGCCGATTATCGGTTTTACTCCTACGGCGATGCCTGTTGGCTTGAACAAGAGGCGGGGACAAAAGCATGACCGGACTGACCTTCGAGGTAAATGCCACCGACGGCCTGGCCCGGACCGGACGCCTAACCACGGCGCACGGTTCCCTCGATACGCCGGCCTTCATGCCGGTCGGCACCGCGGCCACGGTCAAGGCGATGACGCCGGACGCCGTCGCCGGTACCGGCGCCCAATGCATCCTCGCCAACACCTATCATTTAATGTTACGTCCGGGGCCGGAACGAATCCAGCGGCTGGGTGGCCTGCATAAATTTATGAATTGGCCGGGACCGATTTTGACCGATTCCGGCGGCTATCAGGTTTGGTCGTTGGCCGATCTCAGGAAAATGGACGAAGATGGCGTTGAATTTAAGTCCCACCTGGATGGAAGCGTGCACCGCTTGACGCCTGAGCGCGCCATCGAAATCCAGACCCTTCTCGGCGCCGACATCACCATGGTGCTGGATGAATGCACCACCCTGGACGCCGACAAGGACGAGGTCGCCCGATCCATGCAGCTTTCCATGCGCTGGGCCGAACGCTGCAAGGCGGCGTTCCAGGAACGGGACGGGCATGGCCTGTTCGGCATCGTCCAGGGCGGTCTGCACGATGACCTGCGGACTGGGTCGGCGGAAAGCCTCATCAATATCGGTTTTGACGGCTATGCCATCGGCGGTCTCTCGGTCGGCGAAGGCCAGGACGCCATGTTCCTGGTGCTGGACGGTCTCGCCCCACGGCTGCCCGAAGACCGGCCACGCTATTTGATGGGAGTCGGCAAGCCCGCCGATCTGGTCGGCGGGGTATTGCGCGGCATCGACATGTTCGATTGCGTGCTGCCGACGCGGTCCGGGCGCACCAGCCAGGCCTTCACCCGCCGCGGCCAACTCAACCTTCGTAACGCGCGGCACAAGGACGACACCCAGCCGCTGGATGCCGACTGCGGCTGCCCGGCCTGCACAAACTACAGCCGCGCCTATCTGCATCATCTGGTCATGGCCAAGGAAATCCTCGGCGCCATGCTGCTGACCTGGCACAACCTGCATTATTACCAGGACCTGATGGCGGGGATGCACCAAGCGATCGCGGACGGAACCCTGAACGCCTTCGCCGCCGCCTTTCACGCCGAGCATGGTCAGGAGTCGGAGCCTTGAACCTTGACTTAGAGTTAAATTCCAATTATATTGAATTTAAATCAATAACTGGAATTTAAATATGACTACCTGGGTAAAACGACTCAATGACAGCTTGAAGAAATCCGGCTGGAGCAAGGCCGAACTGGCGCGGCGTTCCGGCGTCGGCTACGACAGCCTCAACAAATACCTTTCCGGCAAGGTCAGCCAGCCCCGGGGCGACAGCCTGCCCCGGTTGGCCCAAACCCTTGGCGTCAGTGGCTTGTGGCTACGCGAGGGGGTTGGCCCCAAAGCCAGCAAGCCAAAATCGAAAGGCAGCCGTTCAACGGCGAAGCCAGGCGGCTACGACAACCTGACGCAATTGGGCGGTGGCGGTGACGTTCCCGCGACCCCTGAGGAAGCGACCCTGGAGACCGTTGCCAATCCCAACGGCGGCGACGATTATCTTATCCGGTTCACCTGTCCGGAATTCACGTCCGTTTGCCCGGTCACCGGCCAGCCCGATTTCGCGCATCTGGTGATCGATTATCTACCCAATAAATTGATCGTCGAAAGCAAGTCGCTAAAGCTGTTCTTAGGCTCGTGGCGCAACCACGCCGGCTTCCACGAGGCCTGCACGGTGGCCATTGCCAAGAAAGTGGTGGATGCGACAAAGCCGAAATGGCTTCGGATCGGCGGATACTGGTATCCGCGCGGCGGCATTCCCATTGATGTCTTTTATCAGACCGGCACCCCGCCGAAAGCCCTTTGGCTTCCCGATCAGGGGGTTGCGGCCTACCGGGGCCGCGGCTGAACTCTATACTCCGATCAGCCGGGCATCCCCAACGGGGGTTCGCCTAACGGATCCAGGCTTTTGGCGTGAAACCGGTAGAACCCTTGGGCTTCGATGGAGCGTTTGGCGAAATCCTCGTCAAAGGCGGCGCGGTCTTTTCCCATTTCGCCGAAAACCCCGACTTTTTCCAACGTATCGCCTGGCGTCGGGGAAACGTCCGAGGCGTTCAACGCTTCAAGGTGTTCTTCGTCGGTCACGACAAAGAAGTCCTTGTCCGTCGCACACTGAAAAACATGAAATTGCATGGTTCCCTCCATTCACCAGTGCATGCGTAATCACCCGCATACACAAATCCTAGTCTGGGAGTCTAGCCAACCATAAACAAAGTCGCATTGACCTCGGTCAAGCCTATTAATAAACGGGGAAAGCCCCTCAGACCGCGGCGGTATCCTGACGGCGGATCATCCACCACACCGCCAGCGCGCCCAACATTTTGCTTAACGTCATGGCGGCGACACCGACCATCGATAAATGTCCGATCATGCCCAGGAAAACGATACTGTCCAATGGCGTGCCGACGGCGCTGGACAGCAGCACTCGCTGGGCAAAAGGACGGCCGGTGAAGCTGTAAACGGCCCAGTCGGCGAATTCGCTGATAAGAAACGCGGCGACGGAAGCGGCGGCAACAAAGGGGTCGGCCATGACGTTACTGAGGCCCCCGGCGATCAACATGGCAATGATGACGCGGTGGCCGATCTCTCGCTGGGCGAAATCGCGGGCGACGAAGATAAAGCCGACAAGCAGTGAAATCGGCGGCCATTGTTCACCACCGGGCAAGGCGACCATCGGTGTCACCGTAAAGCCGTAATTCACGGCGACGATAAGGACGATATAGGCAATAGTGTAACGAAAACGCATTCCATGGCACCTTTCAAATGCGGCCATTTTTTTGAAAGCCGTGAGGGTAAATATTACAGCCGAGGGCCGCTGGCAAGGGCATGACCAAACAGCTTAAGAAAAACATCCGTGACGAGGCCCATGAATTGGGCTTCGACGCTGTCGGCTTCGCCGCCGCCACGGCAGACCCCGCCGATGCCGAACAGCTTTCCTTGTTCCTGGCCGACGGCCGCCGGGGCGACATGGCGTGGCTGGATAACGCCGATGGCCGGCGCGGCGACCCCAAGGCGATCATGGCCGAGGCCAAATCGATCATTGTTCTCGGCGCCAATTACGGGCCGGATAGGCCCCAGCCCCAGTCATCAAGTGACCGGGGCGCGATCAGCATCTATGCCCAGGGCCGCGACTATCACACCGTCTTAAAGAAAAAACTGAAACAACTGGGGCGCTGGCTGGCCGAAGAGCACGGCGCCGGGCATGATGTCGAGATCAAGGTTTTCGTCGATACCGCGCCGGTCATGGAAAAACCCCTGGCCCAGCGCGCCGGTATCGGTTGGCAGGGAAAACACACCAACCTGGTCAGCCGGGATTTCGGATCCTGGTTGTTCCTGGCAGAAGTGTTCACCACCCTGGACCTGGCCCCGGACCGCCCCCCCGAAAAGAAGAAGGCCGACCACTGTGGAAGCTGTGATCGATGCCTCAAGGCATGCCCGACGGATGCCTTGGCGGTGCCCTACCGGATAGAGCCACGGCACTGCATTTCCTATCTGACCATCGAGCACAAGGGGAACATTGCCCCGGACCTGATGGCGGCCATGGGCAACCACGTTTATGGGTGTGACGACTGCTTATCGGTGTGCCCGTGGAACAAATATCAGGGCCCCGCGACCGTTGATCAGTTTCAGCCCCGCGTCGAGCTTGTCATGCCGCGGCTGGCCGATCTTGTCGCGCTGGACGACGCAAGCTTCAGAGAGCTTTTCGCCGGTTCCCCCATTAAACGCACCGGGCGGGACCGCTTCATACGCAACGTCCTGATCGCCATCGGCAATTCCGGCGATGAGGGGCTTCTCAACCACGCCCGGGCCTTGATTGATGATACTTCCCCCGTGGTCGCGGACGCCGCCCGCTGGGCCGCCCAGCAACTGGAGAAAGCGGAAATTCCCGCCACGGCCAATTGACCCTATAATGAAATTGAAGGATGAATTCTTAATGGGCCAAAAAATGAAACGACCAGGAATGACCGTAACCGCCCTAGCCGTTTTTTTGCGACGGCGGTTTTCTCAGCAGCTTTTGCCGCCGGGCAAGAGGCACCGCCTGCCGCCAAACCCGAAGTTCCCGTCTTTAAGCCGGGCCAAGTGTTCAAGGATTGCCCCGAATGCCCGGAACTGGTGGTGGTGCCGCCGGGGCTCTACATCATGGGCCTGAACGCCACCAGCAAAAGAAGCAAACCGGCGCATCGGGTCAACATCAGGAAACCCTTCGCCATCGGCCGCTTCGAGGTCAAGTTTTCGGAATGGCAGGCTTGCGTTGATGACGGCGGGTGCTTGGCCGAACCGGATGACCACCGCTGGGGCCGCGAAGGGCGTCCGGTCATCAATGTCACCTACTTCGACGCCAAACGATACCTTGAATGGATCAGCAAGAAGACCGGGAAAAGGTACCGCTTGCCATCGGAGGCGGAATGGGAATACGCCGACCGCGGCGGCACCACGACGCTGTGGTGGTGGGGAAATAAGGTCGGCAAGAACGACGCCAACTGCAAGGATTGTAAAAGCAAGTGGAGCGACGGCGGCACGCTTCCCCATGGCTCCGCCCCCGTCGGTTCGTTCGCGGCCAATCCGTTTGGCATCCATGACACCGCCGGCAACGTGTTCGAATGGGTCGAAGACTGCTGGAACAAGTCACACAAAAACGCGCCGAAAAATGGCGCGGCCCGAACCGAGGGCAACTGCCGCTACCGGGTGTTGCGGGGTGGGTCGTTTTATTATTATTCGAAGGTCGCCAAATCTTTCTACCGGGCCAAGAACCCGCCAAATGTGAAAAGCTATTGGCTAGGGTTTCGGGTGTTGAGGGAGCTGGACTAGAGCAAATCCCGAGCAAATGGACTCATTTGCGACG
>DASCOC010000250.1:0-8267 GCA_036011805.1 Rhodospirillales bacterium | reverse complement strand
GGCATCGAGCGAGATGCCGGCATAATCCTGGGAAACTTTTTCACTGCTTATCTGCACCTCTGTGTCCATCATCCGCTTTTGGGCGCGCAGCAAAAAATTGATGAGCTGGGTGTTTGTGGCGAGGTTGGCAATGCGGCTGATGGTCACGGTTTCCTCCTTGCCTTACTAGACCGCCCGCTCGAGAGCGTCGAACATGCTCTGGATTATCGAGATGACACGAGCGGCGGCGGAGTAGGCCTGCTCAAAGAGAATAAGATTTGACATCTCTTCGTCAAGGTTTACGCCTCTTTCGGTATCAGATTTAAATTGCAGGCTTTCGGTAAGAAGTTGCTGGATTTCGATATTGGCTCTGTTGCTTTCGGCTTGTGTGGCGTTGTGCGCAACAATGGCCGCCGCGTATTCATCGAAAGTGTGACTAAGGCTGGCGATGTTGCCGGCGGCGTCGAAAGCGTTGACGGCGGCGAAGGTGGAGGCAAGATTTTTGATTTGGGTATCGTCGCTGACGCTCATGAAATACTCGCCGGCGGCGGCAAGGTTGGCGTTCCATTGCATGGAGCCGCGGGTAACGTTGCCCGGCGCCACCAGGATATCGTTCCTGACGGCGATGGTGCCGGAGACGTTAACGTCGGCTCCGTGCATGCCGAGCTCCGTCAACAAGGTATTGACGCCGCCTTGGGTGACGGTCATGTTGCCGGCGGTGCCATGGGAAATCCGCAAACGGAACCCGGCTCCGTCGGGGATTATCGCCGCCGTGACGCCAATGGTGGCGTTGTTGATGGCGGTGGCGATGCCCGTAAGGTTCGTTCCGGCGGTGATGCTGACGTTGCCCAGGGCGCCGGTGTCATCCTCGAAGGTCAGGGTCGCGGCGGAGGCGCCGAAGGAGCTCGCCAACTGGTTGGACTCGTAAATATTTTCGGACAGGTTATCGACGAAAAAATCGTTGAGGCCGAGGAAATAGGAAAATCCGGAGACGGTTTCGTCGACGTCGCCGTCGCCGTCGGGATCGAAACCGATGGCGGCGTCCTGGTGGGTGCTGCCGGCGGCGGTGGCGGTTTCGTCGCGGAAGACCAGGTTGAGGCTGGTGTTGTTGAGGGTGATGGCGAACTTGCCGCTGCTGTTGACGGCGGCGGTGGCCGTGGCGGCGCCGTTGGCTTGCAGCCAGCCCTGGATATGGGCCGCCACCTCGTCCACGGTCCAGGCCGCGTAGGAGACCTTGGCGGCCGAATCGCCGGCGCCGTAGGCGACCTGCATGATGGTGTTGAGGGTCGTCGTCGCCTGCTGGTCGCCACTGCTGTCGAACAGCGAGATGGTGACGTCGTCGGCGCTGGAGGTGGGATCGAGGTCGATGGTCTGGGTCGAGGAATCGACGAAGATGCGTGTTCCCGTCATCGACTGCATGCCGGGGAAAGGGACGCCGCGGTTATGGATCTGGTTGAAGACGTCGCGCAATTCGGCGGCCATTTCGTCGAGTTGGCTTTGCAGGTCGGTGAGGATGTTGTCGCGAAGGTCGATCAGGCCCTTGATCTGGCCGCCTCTGAGCTCGCTGGTGATGTCGTTGCCGGCGATCTGCACGCCGACGAAGAGGCCGGCAAGATCGCCCTCGGCGTGGGTGGTGGTGGCGGCGATGGTGCCGGCCGCCGAATGGGTCATCGTCACGGCGGCGTTGTCGATCAGGGTCCGCCCGCCGGAGGAGAAAACCACAATATCGCCGTCGGAACGGGAGAAATAGACGATATCTATCAGCTCGGCCATTCTGTCGAGGCTCTGGTCGCGCTGGTCCCTTAAGTCGGTAACATCGCGCCCGACCGTTTCGTTGGAGATGATTTTGTCGTTAAGATCGGCGATTTTGTTGGTCAGTACGTTGATCTCGGTAACGGCCGTGCCAATGGACTGATCGGCCTGAAGGCGCAATTCCTGAATTGTGGTGCTCATGGACTGGAGTTTGAGCGTCATTTCATTGGCCCGGCGCACCAGCTCGCTCTGTTCCAGGGTCTTGCCGGGGGCGTCGGCGAGGGATTCGATGGCGGCCTCGAACTCGCCGACGAGATGGGCCAGCGACGTATTGTCGCCCGGGGCGCCGAATAATTCCTGCAGGCGAGCATAGTAGTTTTCCTGGACGTCGAGGGCATTCAAGGTGCTTTTTTCGAGGCGCAGGCTCTTCAGCAGGTTTTCGTCGATCCTGCGGGTGATATCGGCGATCTGGACGCCGGCGCCGGCGGATTCGACGACGCGTTGCTCCATGTTGACGATTTTGCGGGAATAGCCGACCGAGTTGACGTTGGCGATGTTGTTGGCGGTTGCGTTCAACGCCGCTTGGTTGGTCAGAAGGCCGCTTTGGGCGGTGCGGATGGCTAAGGTCAGGCTGCCGGCCATGGCGATAAATTTCCTCGACGGGGGTTTACAACGACCGGTTCACGGAAATGGGCGTGGTCTGGGACGCGGCGGTGTTGCCGCCGGCGTCGACGGAGCCGCTTGCCGAATAGGTTCCCGGGCCGGGCTGGCCCGACTTGACCGCCTCGGCGATGGCCTCGACGACCCGCCGGTTGGCATCGATGGCGCTTTTCAGCAGTTTTGCGTTGTCTTCCATCAAGCCGTTGACTTTCTCTCCCAGGTTACGCAGCCTTTCGCGCAAATCGGCGTTCACTTGCGTCATGATTTGGGGTTTTTCGCTGATTTTAGAAAGCCTGTGAACCCTGGATTCGTAGACCCGGCTCAAGGTGTTTTTTTCTTCCAAAAGGGCGGTGACGTCAGGTGTCCGGTGTTCGCGAAGAGCCCGGTTTTCCCGTGTCAGCAGGTCGGCCAGGCGTCCGGTTATGACGATCAGGTCTTTAACGTGGTTCGATGCGTTGTTCGATGCGTTGTTCGATGCGTTCATGATTCAAGATCCCTCCTGCATTTTGAGTATCTCGCGTAACACGGCATCGGCAATGCCGATGCCGCCGGCGCGGGCGAATGCCTTGCCGTATTCGTCCACCTGCATCGACCGCCAGAGGTCCTCTCCAGGACCGCCGCCGAAGGGCTCCTCGGCGCTGATGTTGGCGAACATGGGCTGCAAGGCTTGGCTCAAGAAAAAAGCCTCGAATTCCTCGGCAACGCGGCGGGCCTGCCGATAATTGTCGGTAGGGGTGAGGCGGGGGATCGCCTTGCCGCCGGCAAGGGCGGTTTCCGCCTGCATGGAAAGGACGCTGTCGGCCATTACATCACCTGGATGTCAGCCTGCATGGCGCCGGCGGCCTTGATCGCCTGGAGGATGGTGATCATGTCCCTGGGGCCGATGCCGAGCGCGTTAAGACCGTTAACGAGCTCTTGCAGGGTGACGCCTTCGTTGACGACCATCAGGCGTTTGTCCGAGTCTTCCTCGACCTCGATGTCGGAGCGCTCGACGGTCGTGGTCGTGCCGACCTCGGCGAAGGGGCCGGGTTGCGAGACTTGTTGCGTCTCGGTGATGCGGATCGTCAGGCTGCCTTGGGCGATGGCGACGGTGCTGATGCGGACGTTCTCGCCCATGACGATGATGCCGGATTGCTCGTCGATGATCACTCGGGCCAGCTGATCCGGATCGATGCGCAGCTGTTCGATATCGGTCATCAGGTTGACGACGTTTTGGCGATAACTTTTAGGCACCCGGATATGCACGGTCGAGGGGTCGCTGGGGCGCGCCGAATTGGAGCCCAGAAAAGCGTTGACGGCCTGGGCGATGCGCCTGGCGGTGGTGAAATCCGGGTTGCGCAGGTTCAGCATGACCGTTTCCATATTGGTCAATTCAAAACCGACTTCGCGCTCGATGATGGCGCCGTTGGCGATGCGGGCGCTGGTCTGGACGCCCTTGGTTATCGTTTCCGCGGCGCCCTCGGCGGTGAAGCCGCCAACCGCCAGCTGGCCCTGGGCGACGGCGTAGACCTCGCCGTCGGCGCCGAGCAGGGGAGTCACCAAAAGCGTGCCGCCGAGCAAACTCTCGGAATCGCCCAACGCGCTGACGGTGGCGTCGATGCGGCTGCCCGGGCGGGCAAAGGGTGGCAGGGTGGCGGTGACCATCACGGCGGCGACGTTATCGGAAGTGATTCCGGCGGTGGTTGGCTTTACACCCAGTCGGTTCAACATGGCCTGCAGGCTCTGTTGGGTGAAGTGGCCGTCTTTCAAGGTGTCGCCGGTGCCGTTGAGGCCAACAACCAGACCGTAACCGACAAGCATGTTATCGCGTATCCCTTCAAAACTCACGATGTCCTTGATCCGCGACGACGCCTGGGCGCCGCCGACGGCGACGAAAAGCAGCATGAGAGCCGCCAAGGTGGCGGCGAAAGGATGTGAAACCGCCTTCGCCCGGCAAGCCGGGCGGGCCGCCGGGCCGACAGGAAGAAACTTATAAAAAGCGATGAAAAAGTTTCCCGTTGGATTCATTTTGTGGTTCGTTCCAAACCGTTGGATCAACTGTTTCCGACATTATGCATGCGAATTTCATGCCAGGACCAATTTTCCCATAACATATTGAATTAAATAATTATTGCTGGATTCCGGAACTCTGGACCCGGGCGGAGGAAAGAATAGAGAGCGCCGGGCGGGGAAGATATTACCGGGCTTCAATCCGTCTTCCCACTTTCCATTCTAAAAATATGGTTATTCCGGCTGGCGGCTTTCAATGCCGCCGGTCAAAACCCACCCGCGCCGGGGCGTCAACGTTTCAGCTCGGCGGCCGTCTGGGTCATTTCGTCGAGGGTTCTGAAAACGCTCGCCGATGAATTGTAGGCCTGCTGAGTGATGATCATCTTGGTGAACTCGTCGGCCAGATCGACGTTGGAAAGCTCGCGGACGCCGGGTACGAACTCGGCCTGACCGCTTTCATCGGCGGCGACCACGTTAGCCGTGCCGGATTCGGCGGTTCGGGCTAAAGTATTGCCATTGCGCATCTCCAGGGCATCGGGATTGGAGAAGAGGGCCAGCGGAAGCTTATAAATAGGCCGGAAGGTCGCATTCTCGAAGGTAGCGACGATTTGGCCTTTATTGTCAAAATTAAAGGACCTCATTTCGGCGGCGGCGGAGCCGTTACGGGTAAACGAGGTCGGCGTGAAACCGCCGCCGAACTGGCTCAGATCGCTCAGATCGAGGGCGACCGTCGCCGTTCCGGCGTTGGCGTAGGCAAAGCTCAGACTGAGGGGAGCGCTGGGATTCGTCAACTGTCCATTGGCACCGAAGGTCAGCGTCTGGATCGCCGAGGTTTGCGTGTTGATGACGTTGGCGGTGGTGTTGACCAGGGGCGCCGTGTTGTCGTTCTGGGCCGTGACGTTGGCGGTGGTGGTGACGGCGGCGGCGGTGGCGTCGATAGTGAAGGCGTCGATCACCGATGGGGTGCCGGTGAAGGCCGTGCCGGCGGTATCGGCGGTGATGGTGAGCTCGCCGGCGGCGCCACCGGCCGCCGCGGTGACCTGGGCGGCCAGGTTGACGTTAAGGTTTATATTGGCGAACAGATTGTTGCGGACGACGGTCAGGGTGTCGCCGACGAGGACCGTGTAGCTCGCCGTGTCGGGGCCGATGGTATATCTGAAGATGTCGCCCGCCTCGACGGTGCCGCCCAGGGTGACGGTGTCCACCTGGGCCACCGAGGTGCCGCCGTGAACGGCGGCGGCCGATGCCGTGAAGGCGGTGCCGGCGGTGTCGGCGGTGATGGTGATTTGCCCGGCGGCGGCGCCGGCGGCGGCGGTGACGTTGCTGCTGACCGAGCTGTTGGCGTTGATGGCGGTGACCAGGGCGTCGCGAACGACATCGATGTTGGCTTCGCCGCCGGAGACGGAATAAGGAATGACATTGCCGTTGATGGTGACGCTGTAGGTATCGCCGGCCTCGATGGTGCCGGCCAAGGTGATCGTATCGAGTTGGGCGACCGGTGCGCGCGACGTGGTGTTGGTCATCTGCCAGGTGTTGACGGCGCTTTTGAGGAAGTTGAGCCTTGCCGACTGCTGGGTGCCGGTCGAATCGATCATGTCGATGTTGTAAGCGCGGATGCCGGAGCCGGCGTCGGCCGTTTGCGTGGTCGATAACAAAGCCGTGTTGTCGGCGGTGCCGCCGCCATTGGTGGCCGCCGCGGTGGCGGTGAAAGACGAGTTGACGGCCTTGGCGGTGAGGGTAAGTGCTCCGGTGCCGGTTGCCGCCGCCGCCGTGACGATGGCGCCGACCGTGGCGTTGGCGTTGATGGCGGTAACCAGGGCGTTGCGAACGGCGTTGAGATTGGCCGCGCCGCCGACGGTAGTGGTGATGGTGGTGCCATCGACGGTGACGCTGTAAGTGTCGGCGGCCTCGATCGTGCCGGCGATGGTGACGGTGTCGGTCTGGGCATTGGCGATGAGGTCGGTGGCCGGCAGGTTGAGGCCCAAAGAGGCGGTGGTGGTCGGGAGAGAGGTGTTGGCGAAGGCGGCGCGATCGATCCTCAGCGCCGAAAGGGTGCCGGTGTTGGAAAAGACGCCGGTGGCGGCGTTTGCCGACCAGCCCTGGACGAAAAAGCCGTTCTTGTCGACCAGATAGCCTTCATAGGCGGTGTTGGTGGCGCTGGTCTGTCCCGTCGTGTCGGCCGTCGTCACCGGATTGGCCGTCTTCATGGTGAAGGAACCGTCGCGGGTGTAGAGGGTCTCGCCGGAACCATTGAGCTTGGTGTTGAGGATGAAAAAGCCGTTGCCGTTGATTGCCAGATCTTGATCCCGGCTGCTGGCCACCAGCAGGCCTTGCTCGCTTATGCGCTGGAAGTCATTGGGCAGGACGCCGCCGAGGTCCGACTGTTTGTCGATGGTTTGGCTAAGCACGGAGGCGAAATGAGTATCGGTGCGCTTATACCCTCCCGTCGTCACGTTGGCGATGTTCTCGCCGATAACGCTGAGCGCGTGACTCTGACTCATCATCCCGAGGGTAGGGACGGCAAAAAATCCATAACCGCTCATGTTCCCGCTCCAAACTCTTGTACGGACAAAAAAGCAGAAAAATCCTAAAAAATCATAAGATTGGGAAGCAAGAAGAATGCCAAGGGGAAAGGTCGAATAAGACCTTGATTCACAATCTTTTATTTTTTCGCGGCCAGGCAAAGTATACCGGCCATCGTGGGTTCGGCATGAAAACGATGCAGGAATTGCCGGGTGATCGGGAAGGGGTATGCATTGTTGGCGGCTTCGCGGCACGGACGGAGGCGGCCTGAAGGCCGTCCTTGACAAAAAGCACCCGCCGGAGGCCTTGGGTATTTAGGCCGGCCCGGAAAAGTGGCCTCTTTCAGGCCTCCCAAAAAAGTAAGCCCCGCCTATTCTCTTGAGAGACCTCGCGGCCATTCTCACGAGCCGCACTTCCCCGGTAATCGGTGAAGAACCCAATCCTTGCGGATTTGTTTGGGCGGACTTCCAAAAACACCTCACGGACGTTTAATCGCCTTTCAACCACCGATGAGACACTATAGTCTTGACGCCCGCGAGATAGGTTGAAAGCGCCGGAGTTTATCCGGACACATTCTGCGTGTCGGACCATGAAAGTTTCAAAGCTTGGTGTCAGCAAGACGGCTTCTTCTGTCCGGCGGAAAAAAAAGCCGGCCGGAAAAGGCGGCAAATTCACCGAATACTTGAAAGAAGCCGCCGCGGTGGCGGAGGCGCCGGAGGCGGTCGAACCGTCGCGGAGCGCCCCGGTCGGATCCGTGTTGGCGGTTCAAGAATCCCCGGATTCCACCGACGGGCGCTCACGCGGATTGATGAAACACTATGGCGATGAAATCCTCGATCGTCTTGAAGATTTGCGGCACGGCCTGTTGACGGGCGCCGTGTCCAAGGACAAGTTGGCCGGTCTGGCTCAAAAGTTGCGCGCCCAACAACGCAAAAGCGGCGATCCCAGGCTCAATGAAATCATCGATGAAATCGAGCTGCGCGCCGAAGTGGAAATTGCCAAATTGACCCGCAACGTCTGACAAACGTTTTTCTGCCGTATCTCCGGTCGTTCAGGGGCCGATTTCGGTCGATTTGAGATTTTGTTCCACGGAATAGTGGGAACCCATCTTCCATCTTGAAGTGTCTTCGCGCCGTCCTTATATTCCGCGCAGAAAGCAATGACTGTTCTGGGAGGCCAAAAGGCAATGACGGTGACGTTGCTTCCGGATTACCGACCTTCGGATGAAGAAGTTTTTATGAACTCGGCCATGACCGAGTACTTCCGCCGCAAACTGCTGGGTTAGCGTAGCGAGCTTTTGAGCGAATCCAATGAAATCTTGCAACATCTTCAGCAAGGCGGCAACCAGGAACCCGATATTACCG